>NZ_JAXWCK010000037.1:0-65345 GCF_037349415.1 Anthropogastromicrobium sp. | reverse complement strand
GTTCAATTATCAAGGTTCTTTGTGATTTTTCTTTGCCGTCTCAGCGACAGCTCATATAATATATCACAGTTGCTTGCGTTTGTCAAGCACTTTTTTCAACTTTTTCAATTCATTGTTTTTAATGATTTTGAATTGTTTTTGTTATTGCTACAATTCTCATTATTGTTTCTGAATTGTTTTTGTTGTGTCTGTCTTGTTTTCGGCGACGTTGACTATAATACCACCCTTTAAAGGGTTTGTCAACTACTTTTTTATGTTTTTTTGCATTTTTTTACACTACAAAAGCCCTTCGGTGTAATGTTTTCGTCGCCGGACCAAATTCCGCAGGCTCCTTTTATGTTCTTTCTTATTATACATCACTTTGAAAGACCTGCTTCAAGTGTCCGGCTCGTGAAATCCATTCACCTTCGGGCTATACTGCAAATATTGTCTTATCCTTGAATTGTAACGGCACAGTAGTAACAATACCGATCACACCACCGTCTTTCCCGCCAATACTTCACGGTAATCTTTTAAGTTCTTCTTTAACAGATTCGGCGTATCAAGACCATATGGGCACTTTGCCTTGCACTTATTGCAGCCAATACAGCCATCAATCTTATTCATGCGTGCCTGTCCTGCTTCATCAAGCCATGCTGCTGATGGTGCTCGGCGAATCATAAGTGACATACGTGCGCAATTGTTAATCTCAATTCCTGCTGGACATGGCATACAATATCCACAGCCTCTGCAGAAATCACCTGACAGCTGCTTTTTCTCTTTTTCGATAAATGCTTCAATTTTTTTTGTATAAACAGGCGGATTCTCTACATAAGAAAGAAACTCGTCCATTTCTGTTTCTCTCTGAACACCCCAAATTGGCAAAACATTAGGATATTGTGCCAGATACGCATATGCTGCTCTCGAATCAGTAATTAATCCTCCAGACAATGCCTTCATTGCAATAAATCCCATACCTGCCTTTGAACAGGCCTCCTCAACTTCAATATCTTTCTTTGTTGCCAAATAACAAAATGGAAACTGCAGAGTCTCATACAATCCACTCTCAATTGCCTCCGTAGCAACAGTCAAGCGATGATTTGTAATTCCAATATGACGAATTTTTCCCTGTGCCTTTGCCTCTAGCATAGCCTCATACAAACCACTTCCATCGCCCGGCTTTGGGCAAAAAGCTGGATTATGAAACTGATAAATATCAATATAATCTGTTTTAAGTGTTGCAAGAGATGTCTCAAGATCCTTCCAAAATCCCTCAACTGTTAATGCTGCTGTCTTCGTTGCGATATAGACCTTTTCTCTCATCCCATCAAAAGCCGCCCCAAGCTTTTCCTCACTATCGCTGTAGGCTCTTGCCGTATCAAAGAATCTCACACCACCATCATATGCCTTATGTACAAGACGGATCGCTTCCTCCTTTGAAACACGCTGTACCGGCAGTGCGCCAAATCCATTTTTATTAACGGTAATACCCGTTCTTCCAAGTGTTACCATATCCTTCATTATTTTTTTCCTCCACACAAAATCTTTAGCAATAAAGAAATCGTATTTCTTCTATATATAATAGCAGTATAATAGCAATTACTTTTTTTAAGCTTGTAACTATTCAGAATAGTCAAAAAACTTTTTCAAAAACTCATCCCTCGAGCAAGGCTTCGAGTAATAATATCCCTGAATCAAATCTGGTCCTAGTGCCTTAATCTTTTCGAGGTCTTCCTTAGTCTCAACACCTTCCACGCAGACATACTGATTTAGCTTATGAACCATCTCAATCACATACTGCATCAATTGATATTCATATGAGCGTGACAGTGCCTTTAATGTAAAGCCTCTGTCAAGCTTTACAATATCTGGTTCAAGATTACTGATATTCATTAAATTAGAATAACCTGTTCCAAAGTCGTCAAGCGCAATCTGAATACGAAGCTGTTTCATATCATTCCATACACTGCGCACTGCCGGTGTTCCTTCAAGATAACCACTCTCTGTAAGTTCCACAATGATTCCGCTACAGCTAATACCAGAGTGATCGATCATTTGCTTTAATTCCATCATAAGTGGACTCTTTAATATCTGAACATAAGACAGATTGATTGACACACGAAATTCCGGATAATATTTACGACACTCTGTACACATAGAAAATGCATTTTGAATAATCCACTTTCCAACAGGAATAATCAATCCACTTTCCTCTAAAATAGGAATAGCTTCTGCCGGTGAAATAAAATTTCCATTCTTATCATGAATGCGAAGCAATGCCTCTGCCGCATATAAGCTTTCATCCTTTGCTCTAACAATTGGCTGAAAATATAGTTCAAATCCTTGATATCCCAATGAAACTGCCTCTCGTAAGGAACGAAGAATTTCCCTTCTGTGTAAAAATTTCTCGTAATCTTCCATTTGAAATTGATACGCTCTGTTTTTTCCGCGTTTTTTTGCCTCGCTAAGCGCAAACTGTGAATATTTCATCAATTCCTTATAGCCTCTTACTGATGTATTCTCACTGCTAATAATTCCTGCCGAGATTGTATACACTGCCTCATAACCACTTTTACAAATACTTTCATCTACAGCTTTTCGAATCCTGTGAAACAATTCATCTGCATCATTTTCGTCCGGTCCAATACCAAACACATTAGACTCGACAAGATCCTCAATAAGAAATTCATCTCCTGTCATGCGATATGCCTTCTGGTTCCCAGTCAGCTGAAAGCTAATATCATCTGCTACAGTCTTTAGAATACGATCTCCATACTCAACTCCAAACCGCTCATTAATATCGCTAAAATCATCAATGCCAATCCTTAGCACAAATCCATCGACTGACTTTGTTCCAAACGCTTTCATCCGGCTCTTAAAAGAAGCTTCGCCCAAAAGCCCGCTAATATTATCTGCTTTCTGCTGCTGACCAATCTCATTAATGCTGCCAATTAAAAAATGTGGTCTGCCATCTGATTCCCTAAGCACCTTTCCACGGCAGTTAATCCAAACTGGAACACATTCTTTGTTTAGCCAGCGATACTGCATGTTATGCCTGTCACGTTCTCCCCGATCAACTTCTTCAAGCTCAACCTTTAACGCATCATAATCCTCTGAATATACAAATTTGCGGTGTTCTTCCACTGCATTTGTAAAACAATTAGACGAAAGTGCAAATCTTTTCTGTGCCCTTTCCGATATAAAGTATAGATCCTGAATGATATCATACACATACAGATAATTATCCATACAAGGATCAAAGCATTCAATTATGTCGCGCAGCTTTTCGAATGTATAATTCATGCTGTTTCCCTCCCTCCTATTGATAGTCATTTTACTACAACAGTCAATCTTTAACGTTTGACTACTCTTAGTGACATTCTACTTCATTATTCTTAAAAAGTAAAGAGCTGTCGTGTGACAGCTCTCATTTCTTATTATTGTAACATTTCACTGATAAGCCAAAATTTAAAGCAAAGCCTAAAGTTGAATGGCTTTCGTAGCATGACGCGTGAAATGTAATTACTATTTCTCCTCAACATGATCAAGCAATCTTCTTAGTTTCTGGCACTCCTCATGTGTAAGAGGAGCGGCTGCGCATAATGTCTGTGCAAACTCTGCCATACTTCCATGGAACCAAAACTCGATTTCCTTTTGCGCCAATTGCTGTTTATACTCTTGTTCACTCTTTATTGCGTGCACATAAGAAATACGTCCCCGGCGCTGCGTTGTAATATATCCCTTTCCTGCCATACGTGTCAAAAATGTCACTACTGTCGTTCTGGCATACTCTTTTCCATACTGCTCATTCAGCTGCTTCACCAACTCTGGAACTGAAATGTCAGGATTTGATTCCCAGATAATTTTCATAATTGGCGCTTCACACACACTTAATTCTTCTCTCATTCCTACCTCCACTATCTTTTTTTACACACATTTGCGGCTACCACCGCGTCTTCCCACACTTTTGTAATCGTTTTCATCAGCATTCTCCTATTATCTGACCAGATTTTGCCCTTTTAGTGCACTCTAACTGCCGATTTTTTACTTGATTACTGTTGCTGATAGTACCATTTTTATGAGGTGTCGTCAAGTGTCATAATAAACACGTATCATTAAAAAAAGCTGATATCTGCTATCTTTTTGATAACAAACATCAGCTTTTTTCTATTTATTAATTATCGCAGTGTATAGATCAGACATTTGCGATCCGATTTCGCTGCCTGCTCATAAACACAGATTACTCGATTACCTGAATCCATCCCTTTGGAGCCTCGATGCGTCCCATCTGGATACCTGTCAATGTCTCATACAGCTTCTTGGTTACTGGTCCCATCTCATCCATACCGCTTGGCAGGCAGATTTCCTTACCATGATCAACAATCTTTCCAACTGGAGAGATAACGGCTGCTGTTCCGCAAAGACCACATTCTGCAAAATCTTTAACCTCATCAAAGTATACCGGACGCTCCTCAACCTCAAGTCCTAAATATTCCTTTGCAACATATACGAGAGAGCGACGTGTGATAGATGGAAGGATCGTGCTTGACTTTGGTGTAACAACCTTTCCATCCTTTGTTACAAACAGGAAGTTTGCACCGCCAGTCTCCTCTACCTTTGTACGTGTTGCAGAATCAAGATACATGTTCTCTGCATAGCCCTGCTCATGCGCCTCAACAATTGCGTGAAGGCTCATTGCGTAATTTAATCCAGCCTTGATATGTCCAGTACCATTCGGTGCTGCACGGTCATAATCACTTACGCGGATTGTAATCGGCTTTGCGCCGCCCTTAAAATATGGACCAACTGGTGTACAGAAGATACGGAACTGATACTCATTTGCCGGCTTTACACCGATAACAGCGTCACTTCCAAACATATATGGACGAATGTAAAGTGTTGCACCTGATCCGTATGGCGGAACATACCCTTCATTTGCCTTTACAACCTGCTTTACAGCATCTACAAAACGATCCTGCGGGAATGGCGGCATTTCCAGTCTCTTTGCGGAGTTTACCATACGCTCTGCGTTTAAATCCGGGCGGAATACAACGATCTGTCCCTTCTCTGTGGTATATGCCTTCATACCTTCAAATACGGTCTGTGCGTACTGCAGAACACCTGCGCACTCGTTGATCGTAATAGTTGCATCTGAGGTTAATGTACCTTCATCCCAACTTCCGTTTTTATAATTTGAAACATATCTTTTATCGGTCTGGATATAACCAAAACCAAGACTGCTCCAATCCAGATTTTTCTTCTCCATAATGTCTGCTTCCTTTCTCATATGCTGTCAAATATCCTTTAGTATGGATCGTCAGTTCTTAATTTTCCAGATTCATCATAAGGATTATATTCATTTTATACCAGAAACAGGAAATGTCAATATCCTGCTTTTGCTAACTTAGTTTTATTTTAGGTAGTTAACAATACACTGAATATACTGCATGTTCGTTGGCCTAGTACTGTTGACCGATGCCATCTCTCCAAATATGCGTTTTTTATATTCCATGCTAGCCAGTGACCATGAACGTTCAATTGCCACGCGTATCGCGCGCTCAATACGGCTCGGAGTCGTATTATGAACCTTTGCAATCTGAGGATACAATAACTTTGTAATTCTCTCAATCAATTCATGATCTTCAAGCGCAAATGTTATCGCATCGTGAAGATACTGTGCGCCAGCCATCGTTCCTACAATTCCAAGGCCTGTCAAAACATCCTGCACAGTCTCCTTTTGC
Organism: Anthropogastromicrobium sp.; assembly: GCF_037349415.1. Classification (NCBI taxonomy): domain Bacteria; kingdom Bacillati; phylum Bacillota; class Clostridia; order Lachnospirales; family Lachnospiraceae; genus Anthropogastromicrobium; species Anthropogastromicrobium sp. The sequence continues at coordinate 59,625 of NZ_JAXWCK010000037.1, read as the reverse complement.
ATCCCCACCTCAATCAATACATATCTGCTCTGAGGATTGATTGGGCAGATTTTAAGCAAATCTTCCAATGCGTCTTTGCTCTGAACCACCCCTAAAATATGTACACCTTTAATTCCTTCTGCCACTTGAAACATCGTACCCCTCCTTTTTCTTCTAACGTTTACTAAAAGGAGTTTACTACATCTATAGCACATAGTAAATAGTACAAACGACATTTTTAGTCGCATTTTTCGCGTAACTTTACCACGTTACTTTTTATTGCGAAACTGAACTGGTGTCATATTAAATGCTTTCTTAAACAGGCGATTAAAATGTTCTACATTTTGATAGCCAACAGAAAGCGCGATGCTTTCAACAGTCATTGAACTCGTCTTTAACAATGTTTTCGCCTTCTTCAGACGTACATTTTTTACAAGCTCACCAAATGTCATGCCTGATTTTTCTTTGATGTATTTTGACAAATACGGTTTTGACAAATAGAACTTATCAGACAGTCCCTCAAGAGTGACACTTAAATAATTTGACTGAATATAGTTCATAATCTCAACCATTCTTTTGTCCTTGGCAAACTGTGCATTCTGAATCTCTTCAATCTTATTTACTGCAACTGTAAGCGCCTCAATTGAAGCCTTAATGATATCGTTGTCAATTCCAACACCCCAATAACGTCTTCCATTGCAAACAACACCAACATATGCAACTGCCTTTGAAGAACTTCCCTTTGTCAGAGAATGCTCCTCATAGAAACTAAGCTCATAGCTGACATTAAAATAATTCTTAATCGCATTGCTGACGGCATCAAGACGTCCATTACCTGTTCCTGTAACGACTTGTGTATTCTGGCCATGCTGAATTGTTGCATTTGCCACAATTCCATTTTCCTGACGGAAATGACACTCGCTGACCTGGAAAATTGACTTACTGGTAACATAGTGATCCTCAAAAATCTGATAAATAATTGCCGGTGTCAATTCCTTATGCGCCTTATCAGAAATATCCTTAACAGTATAGCCAACCTCCTCGCGCATATTTTCTGGAAGACTCAAACCAAAGTTAGTACGCAGTACATAGCATACGCCGCCCTTTCCAGACTGACTGTTAATACGAATAACATCTGAATCATAAGTACGTCCTACATCCTTCGGGTCAATTGGAAGATACGGAACATCCCACTTTTCACTCTTTCCTGCTTCTCTCCATGCCATGCCCTTTGCAATTGCATCCTGATGAGAACCAGAAAATGCAGTAAATACAAGCTTTCCTGCATACGGCTGACGCTCATGAACTCTCATGCCTGTCACCCTCTCATATACCTCTACTAAAGATGACATATTAGAGAAATTCAGTTTCGGATCAATACCATGTGAGAACATATTCATCGCCAATGTAATGATATCCACATTTCCGGTACGCTCACCATTTCCAAAAAGCGTTCCCTCAATACGATCTGCACCGGCAAGCAGTCCTAACTCTGCCGCTGCCACACCGCAGCCTCTGTCATTATGCGGATGAAGTGAAAGAACAACTCCGTCACGGTACTTCATATTTTTATTCATATATTCGATCTGTGTTGCGAATACGTGCGGCATTGCATTCTCAACTGTTGCCGGAAGATTAATGATCACCTTATTGTCTGGTGTCGGCTGCCATACATCCAAAACAGCATTGCACACCTCAAGTGCATAATCCATCTCAGTTCCTGTAAAGCTTTCCGGGCTGTACTCAAATGTAAAGTTACCATCGGTCTTATCAGCCAGCTCCTTCAACAATGCAGCACCATCAATTGCAATCTGCTTTACATGCTCTTTATCTTTCTTAAATACCTGCTCACGCTGTGCAACAGATGTGGAGTTATACACATGAACAACTGCTCTTGGTGCTCCCTTAATCGCCGCAAAAGTCTTCTTAATAATATGCTCTCTTGCCTGCGTCAATACCTGAATCGTAACATCAGCCGGAATCAAATTCTGCTCAATTAAGGTACGGCAAAACTGGTACTCGGTTTCTGAAGCAGCCGGAAATCCGATTTCAATTTCCTTAAAGCCAATCTCTACCAGCATCTTAAAAAATTCAATCTTCTCATCCAGACTCATTGGCTCTACAAGCGCCTGATTTCCGTCTCTTAAGTCAACAGAGCACCAGATCGGTGCATGATCGATATCATCCTTCTTGACCCAGTCATAGGTCACGACCGGCGGCATAAAATACTGTTTTTCATACTTTTCGCTTGGATTCATATTATTATCAACCTTTCTTGCTATATTCTATTCTGTTCAAAAAAATTTTATCAATTTCATTGTCGTTTTTTATCTTAACACATTTACAATGCAAATGGTAGTGACTGTTTTAATCATTCGTATTGATCATTTTTAACCAAAAAAAGATGGGGCGCACCGTTTGGTACACCCCATCTTCTGCGAAAGAAAAAGTTTATGAGAAAAAGATTCTAGCAATAATTATTCTGCTACAGAAGAAGACTCTTCTTCAACAGACTCATCAGTAGTCTCAGAACCATTCTCTGCCTTCCATTCATCATACTGTGCCTGGAATGCTGCTAAAACGTCCTGATAACCAGCCTCATCGAGAGCTGCCTGATACTGAGCGATTGTATCTTCAATCTGATCAACGCCATAACCACCATTCTCAAGTGCGAAGCCATACTCATTAAATACATTCTGGCAAGCTGCATACTTATCAGCTACTTCATTCTTATCGAAACGGAAACCAGCTGCGCAAGAAGTATTTGCACCACCGTTGAATTCCTTATACAGTTCAGCCTTATCATCTGGCTCTGTTGTCAGTGGTGTTACGATAGTTGCAGATGCAGATTCCCACATGGAGTGGTTGTACTTACCAGCATCAGTCTGCTCTACCTTACCGTCAACATAGTTGAAATCCTCACCCTCAATACCAAAGGTGTAAAGATCTGCTAACTTACTATCAGTATACAGAAGTCCTAAGAAATCAACACAAGCCTGTGCTTCTTCTGGTGTGCTGTTTGCTGTTACTGTATAGCAGGAACCAAGTGCAGATGTGGAGTGTGCCCATCTGTCAGTGATTGGTGTCATTACAACTTCCTGATTATAACGGCTGTTTGCCTCTGCATTAACAGGAATATCTGTCCACCAGGAAATACCCCAATCCTGAGTCTGTGTTGTAGTATCAGTTGTAGTCTTTGTTACTTCGTCCTCAGAGATATATCCAGCCTCTGCCCACTTAGCCATTAAGGTACAGAACTCCTTGTACTGATCGGTCAGAACGGTATCAACTACTTCATTTGTGGAACGATCTACTGCTACCCAGTTGGACTGTGAATCAGCGGTAAAGAAATCAAAATCATTGATATAATATCTGTAGAACATAGCTGTCTTCTGTGACAGATATGGATACTTAAGTCCTTCTGCCTCAAGATCTGCTAACATCGGCTCAAGGTCAGCCAAAGTCTTAACTGAACTGATATCCCAGCCATACTTGTCGACAAGATCCTTACGGAACATTACATCATAGCCTTCTACATTATCCTTATAAACTGGTACAAAGTAGTTCTTGCCGTCATATTTAGTAGCTTCCCACTGTCCTTCATCCATAGACTCATACAGAGGTGTTCCCGGAAGCAGATCGGTAATATCATAAACTGCATTTGCAGGTACTAAATCATTTGTTCCAATGGTAGATTCCCATGAAGCTGTCCAAAGCAGGTTAATCTCATTGTTTGCAAGTGCCAGATTTGCCTTTTCGGTATATTCACCTGAACCAATATCGGTCAGTTCGATCTGAACATTGATCTTATCCTTAATATACTCATTGATAGCATCCTGAACCTTCTTTACCTGCTCAGAATCTGGATTTGCCAGATTGAAGCATGCTCTTGTAACTTTGATTGTTACTGGCTCACTATCGCTTGCAAAAGCGGTGCCTGCGAAACAACTGGTTGCCATAGCTGCTGCCATTGATACTGCAAAAAGCTTTCTTTTCATAATAAGTGTCCTCCTTAATAATGTTTGATTTTATTTGGTTTTTATTTGTTTTCATCCACATAATAGATATCTGTGGAAAATGCCCTTTACTTATTGACTTTGTCAGCCCTTTACAGAACCAACTGTAAGTCCCTTTACAAAATACTTCTGGAAGAATGGATAAATTACCATAATCGGTCCGATTACGACAATAACTGTTGCCATCGTTGCAGAGTACTGTGGAATTGTTCCTCCCATAGCTGCCTTAACAGAAGCCGGAACATTGGAGTTATTTAACAAAAACTCGATACTCTTCTGAATATTGATCAGAAGTAACTGCAATGGCTTCTTGCGATCACTTGTAATATACAAAAGTGCATTCTGCCAGTCATTCCAGTAAACAGTTGCCATCATAAATCCAACTGCTGCCATAGACGGCTTTAACAGCGGAAGTGTGATCTGGAAGAAAGTTCGATACTCACCGGCACCGTCAATCTTAGCCGCCTCCATAAGCTCACCAGGAATACTGTTTGCGATGTATGTTCGAAGAATAATAACATTCATCGTTGATACACAAAGCGGTAAAATCAGAAGTGCGATGTTATCCTTTAATCCGTACATAGATGTATAAATTATATAGCAGGATAACTGTCCGCCTGAAAACAGCATTGGAATCAGCAGGTATACAGATAAGAACTTACCAAGCATGAAATCCTTACGGCTAATTGAGTAAGCAAACATTGCCATGATCAAAAGTCCAACTAATGTTCCTACAACCGTGATAAAAATCGTTACACCATAAGAGGTTGCCAGCTGCTTGCCATATCTAAGTACGGCATTGATACCATCAAGTGACCACTTCTTCGGAATAAACGAGAAACCATTCTGTACGATTGTCTTCTCATCTGAAAATGCTGCTACAAATACAAGTACGATCGGCAGTGCACAGAACAAAGTGTACAATACCAAGAAGAATAATAATATGTACTGACCGAGTGTTTTACGCTCTCTTCTGGAAGGAGCAAGGTCAAGATCTTTTTTCTTTTTCATCTACATTTCCTCCCTTCATTAGAACAGTGCATTTTCCGGTGCAATCTTACGAACAGCACCATTTGCAAGCAGCATCATCAGCAAACCAACTACTGACTGGAAGAATGTAGTTGCTGCAACGAATCCGAAGTTCGAGTTTTTAAAGATCGCATTCAGTACATAAGAATCAATAACCTGTGTTGTAGAATACAGCTGTCCGCTGTTTCTTGTTACCTGATAGAAAAGACCTGTATCAGATCTCATGATGTTTCCTACTGAAAGAAGAAGCATAACCGTAATCATTGGAACAAGACTTGGAATCGTGATGTTCACGATCTGCTGCCAACGATTTGCACCATCAATCTCTGCTGCCTCATATAATGAGGAATCAATACCTGCAAGTACTGACATATAAAGTACTGAGCCGTAACCTACGCTGTTCCACATTTTAACGATGGTTAAAATCACCGGCCAATAACTTGCTGTTGTGTAGTAACGAACACGTGCATTAAACAGATTGTTTAAGATACCTGTATCAGTACTGATAAATGCATATACGATAAACTGTACAGCTGCATAAGAAATGAATACTGGAATAATCATAACAGTCTGCATTGTCTTTGCACACTTTTTAAATACACACTGGTCAATCGCAATTGCAAGAACTACATTTAGTACTGTTCCAAGTCCTGTGAAGATCACATAATAGAATAATGTATTCTTCGTCATCGACAGAAATGTTGACTTTGATGCAATCAGGAACTTGAAGTTGTCGAGGCCATTCCACGGGCTGCCCCAGATTCCCTTAGTGTAATCATACGACTTGAATGCCATTACAAGACCGCCCATCGGGATATAGGCAAAGAACAGCAATACAAGAAATGCTGGCAGAGCCATCACGACATGGGCTCTGTGTTTCCATGTGTTATGAAGAAAATTTTTCATCCCTTTCTCACTCCTTTTCCGTAATCTCCGTATCTTTCCCTCTCGCAAATTACTTAATCGTTTTCATACTTGAACTATACAACACTTTTAACCAAAATGCAATACCTTTTTTAAAATTTTTATATATTTTTTTCTACTTTTTCTGCCTCGTTTCGCTGTGAGTTGTGTCAGTATTGTATAAATTGTTGCTTTTGCATACAAAAAAAGAGTTCTTTCAGCAAACGCTTTCCGAACTCTTTTCGTTTTTCGAAACAAACCAGCTTGTTTTCTCAACGCTTTTCGTTTATTTCCTCTAATTATTCATTTTCGTTAAGGCAACGAACCGATGCTCCCGGCATTACTGCTCCTGCCTTTACAATCAACTCAACAAGCGCACTCTTTGGCCGTTCGATCTGATCTACAATTGCCTGTGCTGCTGCCTTTCCTATACCAGACATATCTTGTGCATATGTCGTAAGCTTTGGCTGAAACTGCTGAATCAGCGAAATTCCATCATAACCTGCCACTGAAATATCTGATGGTATGGACAATCCTGCCTCACGAATCACCGCAATTCCTCCGATTGCCGTATAATCATCTGGATACAGAATACAGGTAGGTGGATTTTTAAGTGCAAGAAGCTTCTTTGTCACCTCTGCACTTGCCTCTGCTTCAAGATATGGTGCCTCTGGCACATATTCATCCGGCACTGACAGTTCATGTTCCTCCATGGTGCGGTAAAAGCTTGCCAGTCTCACCTTGGTAACACTGTTTTGCTGACCATGTATGTACGCAATTTTTTTATGTCCCATACTGATTACATATTCCGTCAGTTCTCTAATACCCTTTATATTATCTGACACAACTGCCGGGCAATTATTAAAAACGTGGTCAATTGTTACTACCGGAATATCACTTTCTACAAGCTCAACCACTTCTTCTTTTGTAAAATCTACATTTGCAATCACAACACCGTCAACGTTGCGGTAACGGCAATGCTCCAGATATGACATTTCTCGTCCGCCTACATTCTTATTGATAAAAGTAATGTCATATCCAAGATTTTCCACCTCCGTCTTTAAGCTCTCCAAAACCGGTGCAAAATACGGATGTGTCAGACCACTATGATAGTCGTCAATAAACAAGACGCCTATATTGTGAGTCATTTTTGTTTTCAATGCACGGGCTGCCATATTCGGCAAATAGCCCATTTCATTCGCTTTCTGGCGGATCATCGCTTTTCTTTTTTCGCTGATGTCATCCAGATCGTTGAGTGCTTTGCTGACCGTTGATGCTGACACGCCGCAGGCCGCTGCAATATCTTTTAACGAAACCATCGTCACTTCACCCGCCTTTTCTCAATCGTTTAAGTATTTTCAATATAACCTCATTTTTCTTCATTGTCAATCATACAACATATTTCTTTCTCACATTTTGTTACATTTTCCCATTTATTCCTCCACTTTATTGTATAATAATTACATGTGTTCTTGTCTTAGGCTGGAAACTCTTCCGATAGATATTTTCTGCGCATCTGATCATTTTCTATCCATTCATCTAATGTAAGCGGCGCATAATCTGAAAAAACACAAAAACAGTTAATCATGCAGCACTGAATCGTTTTTTCTTTTCCTTCAAAATCAAGAAAAGATGTTTGTTTTGTTATTCGGATAAAACGATCTATAAGAAGCTCATCTCTTGTGTCATGTACATGTCCATATAACATATATGTCTTTGGCTCCCCATTCTCATTTAGCCGATACTGACCATTATAGCACATAATAGGATAATGACTCAATATAACTTTTCGCCCATTATCATGAATTTCTTTATATGGCTCTATCCATTCAAACAAATTTTTATCAAATCGACGGTATTTCAGATAGCGATCATGATTTCCTTCAATCAAATACTTCTTTCCGTTTAACTGTTTAAGTAATGAATTTGTCTGCATCGCATCACCAAATGAAAAATCACCTAGAATCACCGTCTCATCGCAGTTTCTCACTTTTTCATTCCAGCGCTGTATCATATACTCATTCATCTGCTCTGCTGATGCAAATCCTCTCTTGTCCATCTTTGTATTCAGTGCCTCATGATAAAAGTGGCAGTCTGCTATATAAAAACGCATAGTTATATCCTTTCCTAATTATATTTCATTTTTTAATACAAGCCATACACCTCAGAGCTATATTAACGTTTTCTCCCTCGGTACTGTCTGGGCGTGCATCCAAATTCTTTTAAAAAGAAACGTCCTAAATGTGACGGACTGTCAAATCCGGTCTCAAGCGCGATCTGAGTCACGCTTTTATCAGTTGATAACAGCTGACGACTAGCTTCCTCTAGGCGAAACTGAATCAGATATTCCATTGGGCTGACCTTTAAGACACGCCTAAAGCAGCGGCACAGCTCACTTTTGCTTATAGCAACCACCTGTGCTACATCTTCAAGGCTGACTTTGCATGAAAAATTTTGCTGCATATATGTCATTGCATCCTTAATTCGTGCCAAGTCTCGTTCCTCTTTTGGCTGTATCTGCCGCGCCGCGCTTATTCCCTTCTCTACGAGACTTGCCCACAAGAGACAGAGGCAGCCTTTCACCGCCATTTCATATCCAGTTTCTTTTTTTCTGTACTGCTCTGCCATTTTTCTTAAAAGCTGTGATTCTTCTTTGCTTAGTACAAGTCCGTCAGTCTTTGCCAAAAGCAGCGGTGCCACGCACTCCCTATATGCACGCGAAAGCCGATCAGATTCTGCTAATTTCCATGAACAGACAAAGGAATCAATCACATGAGTGTCTGACTCGCTATTTATCAATTCACGTCTTTTTTCATCTACTGGAACAAGGCGGTGAAGCATTCCCGTATTAATAAAAATACTCTCCCCTGGTTTTAACAAAAATTCGCTAGTTCCTACCTGCACGAGAATCGTTCCTTTTATAATGTAATCAAACTGAATCTCATCATGCCAGTGCCATGCAATTTGTCCATGCTCAAACTCTGAAAAGTCATCCCTGTAAATTCCAATTGGAAAATCGTCACTTCCGTGACGGCGAAGCTCACGAAGACTTGTATCCACTACCGTTTTTTGCTCCATGTAATTTTCGTTCCTCCTTCATTTAGCTCCGATTATGCTATTTCTTGAGCTTATTATACTATATTTTCCTTTTAAAAAGCAATATAGTAATAACAATCAAAAATACAAAAAGGAAAGGAAAAAAAGATATGATTTTAGATTTGTTTCGTTTGAATGGAAAAGTTGCTGTTGTTACTGGCGCAAACACTGGATTAGGACAGGGCTTTTGTGTAGCCTTTGCCGAAGCCGGAGCAACAGTCATCGGAGTTGCACGAAGAAGCTGCGCCGAGACTGCTGCAAAGGTGGAGGCTGTTGGCGGTACTTTCTTTGAAGTACTTACAGATCTTTCTGCACCAGATGCATCAAAGACAGTTGCAAATGCCTGCAAAAAACTGACAGGCCGCGTTGATATTCTTGTAAACAATGCTGGAATCATTCACCGCGAGGATGCCGTAAATGTCACAGAAGCAAACTGGGATCTTGTCACCAATTTAAATGAAAAGCTTGTCTTTTTCCTGTCTCAGGCCATGACGAATGAGTTCTTCATCCCACAGGGCGGTGGTAAAATTATCAATATTGCTTCTATGTTAAGCTTTCAGGGCGGCATCCGCGTTCCTTCCTACACAGCAAGCAAAAGCGCCGTGATGGGTCTCACCAAGGCGCTTGCAAATGAATGGGCTTCTCTTAATATTAATGTAAACGCAATCGCGCCGGGCTACATGGCGACAAACAACACGACTGCACTTCGTCAGGACAGTGACAGGAATGATGCTATTCTTTGCCGCATTCCGGCGGGACGCTGGGGAACCTCCGATGATTTAATGGGGGCTGCTGTTTTTCTTGCCAGCGATGCTTCATCTTACGTAAATGGTTTTACACTTGCTGTTGATGGCGGCTGGCTGGCTAGATAAGCTTCTATATTATTCTTCCTCGAAGACCGGTGCACCGCCGGTCTTTTTGCTTATCATAGATTCCATAAAGTCAATATATTCCTGTTTTGTAAATATAGGTTTGTAGTCATCCACAAGCTTTTTTGCAGCTACAGCACCGCCCTTTAACAATCTATAGGCTGTAAGTGCAAATATTTTTGCCGTAACAATATAGGCAAGTTCCTCATCATTCACATCAAAATCAACACTATGAAGACCGCTTCCTACTGCACCGCCTGTGTTAAAGGTAAATACTGGCTGAAGATGCTGTACATCTCCTACATCTGTTGAACCGCCGCTCGGTGTGCTTGTCGCATCAACTACATTCACATTATACTTGTCACCTGCTGCAAGCTTTGCCGCCTCAACCAGTTCCTCTGGTGCATCAACTGGAATTGTTGGCAGATATCCAGGCATAGTCTCAATTTCAACCTTAGCCCCCACTGCAACTGCACCTGCCAAAAATGCACGATCAGTTTTCTCTGATGCATCAAGAATTGCCTTTGTATTATTTGCTCTTACAAGTGTCTCAATAATGGCCTCATTTGGAATTACATTGACAAGATCACCGCCCTTTGTCATAATCGGATGAACTCTCACTGTATCCTTATCCTGAAATGTTTCTCTTTGATATTGAAGTGCTGTAAGACCAAGCGCTGCTGCATTTAATGCATTTACGCCAAGATGAGGACTTCCTGCTGCGTGAGCAGCCTTTCCCTTATAGCGAATCACCTTGCTTACAAAGCCATTTCCGCTGCCTTTTCTTATCACAACTTCATTTCCTATTGTTGTATGATGAGCCAGATTCAAATCAATATCATCGAAAGCACCGATTCTTATCAGCTCACATTTTCCACCGCCATAACGTATTTTTCCTTCATTCTTTAACTGATTTTTAAACTCAATTTCACCATATTCCTCTGCCGGAACTGCAAAAAATACAACCTGACCGTCTAATGATGATGCCACTTCATGATCTGCCAGTGCAATTGCTGCTCCTACCACACCGGCAAGCTGACTGTGATGACCACAGCAATGAGCTCCCTGTGTCTGTGCGTTTGCATATTTATGCTCTGGAATGCGAAGTGCATCAAGCTCTCCGATTAATGCCAGACTCACATTTTCTTTTTTGTCCTGATTCAGATAGCCCTTTACGCCAGTTACTGCAAGACCTTCCTTCGTCTCTAACCCAAGCGCCTTAAGCTCATCCGAAAACTTTGATGCAGTTCTAAATTCCTTATATCCAAGCTCTGCATGTGTGTAGATATCTCTTGCAAACGCAATCAGTTTTTCTTTATTGTCATCTATGATTTTTATGATTTTTTCTTCGATCTTATCCATAATGCAAGTCTCCCTTTTTTAATATTCCGGAATTGCCCAGAGATTCTTATATTCACTCTCGTTGTTTGCCTTAAGCCAATCTGTAAATTCATCGGACTGATATGCTGCTACAATATCCTTTGCCCACTGCGTATCCTTATCTTCATCCTTTACTACAACCTGCAGCCAGAAATTCTCGGACAAGTTTTCGCTAAACAATGCAGTCGACGGATCAATTCCTGCATTATAGACAATGCTTCCAGTGATGATACCATAATCATAATCAGAAAGTGTAGTTGCTATGATGCTGGTACTTACATCCAAAAACTCCAGATTATATGGATTTTCTGCAACGTCCTCAGAGCTTGCAGTCGCATAGTCTGTGCCTTCCTTTAATTTAATCCATCCAATATCCTGAAGCATTACAAATGCTCTTGCCATGTTTCCCTCATCCTGCGGAACTGCAACCTTCATACCATCAGCAACCTCATCAAGTGAGCTGTGTGTTTCAGAAAAAATAGATGCCGGAACTGTAGGAATTGGTGTCAGTGCCACCAAATTGGAATTATAATTTTTATTGAATGCATCCATATATGCAATGTGCTGTTCAACAGAGAAATCTACATCACCATCTGCAATCGCTTCATCTGCATACTGAAGTGTCAGCTCAGTTGCCTCAAATGTATAGCCCTGCTTTTCAAGAATTGGCATTACATGCTGCTCAAAAAGCTCTGTATATGGTCCTGTTCCTTTCGCATATGTTAATTTCTTTTTTTCTGTAACAGCTGACTCTGCTGCGCTTTCTTTTTTTGTTTCATTTGTTGTCTTTGCATCTTTTTTTCCGCAGCCTGCTGCAATTACTGCCGCTGCTGCTAATACTCCAATTGCCAATACACCTTTTTTAAACTTTTTCATAATCATTTTCTCCTTTTATCTGTCTTATTTTCTGCGAGCCTTTCCTGCGAAGAAATTTCCAAGGCTTTGTATGCACTGTGTAATAATAATAAGTACAACTACAAGTGAATACATAAGTGTAAAGTTAAAGCGGTTGTAACCATAATTAAGAACAAGCGCTCCGATACCACCGCCTCCTACATATCCTGCCATTGCACTTGCACCAATCAATCCAACAATACCAGTTGTAAGTGAAAGAATAACAGATCCAAGTGACTCAGGCAAAATAAATTTTGTAACAAGCTGCAGCGGTGTTGCCCCCATTGCCAGTGCAGCTTCTAAAATGCCATTTCCTGTATCGAGAAGGGAATTTTCAAATAAGCGTGTCAAAAGCGGTATCGCGTTTACTGTAAGAGGTACAATTGCTGCTGTTGCTCCAATTCTCGTTCCTATTAAAAACTTTGTAACTGGCATAATTGCAACCAGAAGAACAACAAATGGTGTACTTCTCACAATATTAATTATCACATTGATGATATTATAAATCACTACATTCTGATATAACCCGCCCTTTCTTGTAAAGATCAGCACGATTGCCAGAACAAATGCGACAATTGTTGCAATAATTAAAGCTATTCCAACCATGTATAATGTCTCTGCAAATGATGTTAACAGCTTATCATTTGATATTCCAAGAAATTCTTCAAGTGCCATATTTTTCTCCTTTTCGTCTTTTTTATATATAAATCTCTTTATAACCAACGCCGTGCTCTGAAAAATACTTTTGTGCTCCTTCAATTTCATTCTTTACACCAATGATCTGTACAATAATGATTCCTAAGACTCGTTCCTGTATTTCACTGATATTGGCAAATAAAATATTTGTTTCTACATCAAATTTCTTATTTACACCAGATAACACAGATTCTGTACTGTCACTGTCAAGAAACTTTAACTTCAAAAGCTTATTATTCTTTTTCTCAGAACGTATACTTTCTATCAAAAGTTCTGGAACACTGTCATTAATTACCGTTTTTACAAAATTCTTTGTGATCTCCTGCTGTGGTTCACTGAATACATCAAGCACATTTCCTTTCTCGACAACTCTTCCACTCTCCATCACAGCTACATGATGACAAATGCTTTGGATAACGTTCATCTCATGTGTGATCAGCACAATCGTAATGCCAAGTTCCTTATTGATTCTTTTTAACAGCTTAAGGATCGCTTTTGTCGTTTTGGGATCAAGTGCACTAGTTGATTCATCGCTAAGCAAAATAGATGGATCTGTTGCCAAGGCTCTTGCTATTCCTACTCTTTGCTTCTGGCCTCCAGAAAGCTTAGATGGATACACGTCTTTCTTTTCCGTAAGCTCGACATATTCTAAAACTTCCTGTACCTTCTTTTTTATCTGATCCTTCGGAACGTGATTTAAAACAAGCGGCAATGCTATATTTTCATACACTGTTTTTGTTTCAAGAAGATTAAATTGCTGAAAGATCATTCCTATTTTTTTCCTCTTTTGACGAAGCTTTGATTGTTTCAGTGCATTTATATCTTCTCCATCCACTAAAACCTTTCCTGATGTCGGAACCTCAAGTGCATTGATTGTTCGAATCAAAGTAGATTTGCCGGCTCCTGAGAAACCAATAATTCCATATATATCGCCATCCTCTATTGTCAGACTTACATTTTCAAGTGCTTTTACTTCACACTCTTTTGTTTTAAAGATTTTGCTTACGTTTTGAAACTCAATCATGAAGCCGTCTCCTCCTGCTCTTTTCTGAACAGAAAAGTTTAACATTGTTTTATGTTTATTTTCTTTTCTGTTGGTTGAAAGTATAGCAAATTCTGAAAGGAAGTGTTAATACGTTGATTTTATGTTTCGTTATAAGTGTTTCCTATAGCAAATACTTTTTACATGGTTCCACCATATAGCAAAAGCCCACGATTTTCATCGTGAGCTTTTATTTTAACTATTTATATGATACCAGGGTCAAAAGGTCAGAAAGCCGATGCAAGCTTGCTTGCAAGAGGTTTTTTGAACTCTTGACCCTGGTATCATTTATATTTCAGCGTAATAATATCGATGTCCTTTTTTTGTATCCATATGAAAAAATGATATATCATAAAGTTTCTTTAAATTTTCTTCACATAGACATTCATTTGTATTTCCTGCTGCAATTACCTGCCCGTCTTTTAGCATAATCAGACGATCACAATAAATTCCAGCCAGATTGATATCATGAAGCACCATAAGCACAGATACGCCTTCCTGTCTGTTTAATTCCGAAAGCGTCTGCATGATTTCAATCTGGTTTTTAATGTCAAGGCTTGCAATCGGTTCATCAAGAAGCATCCAAGGTGTGGTTTGTGCTACCGCGCGTGCAATCACAATCTTTTGTTTTTCGCCGCCGCTTAAGATAGCAAATTTTTTATCCTTAAGCTTATCTGCTTTTGTGAGCGAAAAAGCGCGATAAACTGCTTCTTTATCACCGATTGAGGTTCCCTCAAATCGTCCCTGATATGGTGTACGTCCTGTCATCACGATCTCCTCTGCCGTAAAGTCTGTCTCAATATCTGTCTTCTGCGGCACAAATGAGAGCAGTCTTGCAAGCTTTTTTCGCGGATAATCGTCAGCCGGCACATCACCAATTTTCATGCTTTCTTTACTCTCTGTTTTTAAAAATGCGAGTACATGACGCAGAAAGCTCGATTTCCCGGCTCCGTTTGGCCCAATAATTCCATAGATGTGACCTGGCTCAAGAGTAAGCGTGATATCTTTTAAAATTGGATGATCCATCCCCTCTGGTGTCCAGGTCAGATGATTGCTTACAATATCTACTGATTTGAGCAAATCCATTCCCGATACCGATTCTTTTTTATTTCCTTGTCGACTCACGATTGTTTTCTCCTTTTTTGATTTTACGCTGTTCACGAGGGTATTCTACGAAAGCGGCTCGCCGCTAATCTGAGTTGTAAATCATAAACGTTATAAATTTCTCACGCCAACTTCTTCTTAATTAGCAGAATCAGATATGGTGACCCGACAATTGCTGTCAGCACACCAACTGGCAGTTCTCCCGGTGCAGTCACTGTGCGCGCTAACGTATCGCAAATCATCAAGAAAAATCCGCCTCCAAGAATCGCCCCAGGCAAAATTCTTCGATAATCATCACCAAGCAAAAATCGTACAATATGAGGAATCACTAGTCCGACAAAACCAATCACACCGCTGACGGAAACACATGCGGCAACCATCACCGATACTACTAAAATCAAAATTCGGCGTATACGCGCTGTCTCGATACCAAGACTCTGTGCCGTCTCCTCACCCATCGCCATCAAATTCAGATCCTTTGACAAGACAATGCAGACACAAAGGCAAATCATTTCACAGATAGCAACATAACAAACCTTCACCCACACTGCAGATGAAAAGCTTCCCATTGTCCACAGATAGACTTGTTCGATCTTATCATGATTAAGGGACATAAGAAGTGACATCACAGCTGAAAAAAGTGTACTGATTGCCGTTCCTGTAAGAAGGATACCTATTGTATTTGCTCCCTTTTTCATGCCTCCAATCAAATATACTAGCATAATTGTTAAAATTGCACCAATAAAAGCACACACACCAATAGTTCCAATCCCCAAAACACTCACCTGTACACCAAAAAGAATAGCAATCGTTGCGCCAAGTGCGGCACCTGATGATACACCTAAAATATGCGGATCAGCAAGCGGATTTTGAAAAATCCCCTGAAACACGCCTCCCGCTGCCGAAAGTCCTGCACCAACAAGCGCGGCAAGCAAAACTCGAGGCAGGCGAACCTGCAAAATTATATAGCGCTGCATCGTGCTATACGCTGATATATCCACAAATTGGCCTATTCCTGGAATACCAGACAGCGCAAGCTTAATGCTCCCTATTATGCCAATCTCTGCAGATCCAACACTTAGGGAAATGGCAGCTCCCACAAAAAGAAGAGCTGCCATGCAAACATAAATATACAAATATGTTTTTTTCTTTTCCATTACTTTTCTAATGCTGCCTTTACGTAAGCAACCTCATCGGCCTTTGCGTTACAGTTAAATATCTGACCAAGTGTGATTACAGTCTCATCATCTTCTGCATCAACATAGATAACAGGAATATTGGCATCGTCAAACTTTGCCTTTTCCTCAGCAGAATACTCTGCATCTGCAACAACAACTGCCGGAGCCTCTAAAACAACGTCCTCAACACTTTTTTGTTCATACTCGGCATCCTCACTAACTACACCGATTTCCTTTAACAGATCGAAAACTTCCTCGCTTGCAGCGTAAACGCTCTCTGGGCAAGATTCGATATTGTACTCTACAACACCACTTTTTACATTAACCGGATACTCAGTCTCTGATGGGAAGCACTCTGGATGAAGCATCTGTGCTAACTCTACAACAGCATCTGCATTTCTCGGTCCCTGACGATCAAGCATGTTAGTATCAATAGTCTCTACAAAACCATTCTTTACTGCACTCAGCTCAGTATACGGATCTGTTGTGCAGAAACCTTCCTCATTATAAGCATTTAAGATAACATACTGCGGATCCTTCTCCAGAAGTGTCTCTGTGGAATATGACCATCCCTCCACATCTGATGCAATGTTGTCACCGCCTGCCGCTGTCAGAATACCATTTACGAAAGTATCTCCTCCAGCTGTATAATCGCCGTACTCACCGTATCCAACTACATAATAAACTGTCGGATTCTCATCAACATTTGCCAGACGATCAGAAACATAGTCCATCTTTGTTTGCATTTCATCAACGGTCTTTTCTGCTGCTTCTTCACAGTTTACAGCCTCGCCCACCAAGCTGATCATATCATAAACGCCTTCCATATCGCCCTCATCATAGAGATACAAAACAGGAACACCAGCATCATCAAGCTGCTTTACTGCATCATCTGAAAAATGAGTAGAGGCAAGAACCAGATCTGGCTCCAGGCTTAAAATTTTCTCAATATCTGCATTTGAAATACTGCCAACAGACTCAACCTCGCTGACTGCTGCCGGATAATCGCAGTAATCGGTTCTTCCGACTAATTTATCACCTGCACCGATTGCATACAGAATCTCTGTCATATTGGGTCCCATGGATACAATCTTTTCAGGCTCCTCATTAATTGTAATTTCAGTGCCGTCTGTTCCGGTTAATGTAAGCGGATAGCTAACCTCGCCAGACTCCTCAGATTCGCCTGCCTCAGATACTGCTTCTGTCGCTGATTCAGACTTAGCTTCGCTGCTTGCCTCTTTTGCTGCCAATACAGATGTACTTGACGCCACAAGTGCTCCACACATAATAATTGCCTGCATCTTCTGATACTTTCTCATAAAACTCCTAACTGCAGATTTTTCTGCATCACATATTCTTTTGCGCTCTATATTATAACGAACTATAGCATGTATTTCAAGCAAATTATTTTGACTCCCAGTTTTGACAAAACCTTATCTTATTTCATATGGCATGATTAACATATCACAAATGGAATGAAGCGGCAGCATTGACAATTACAAAACTATCTTTTTACGCCAACTAATTTGCAAAGCTTTTCCATTACGACGTCTCTCCAATTCGAATTTCTTATTTCATCCTGCAACAGTTCCCTCCACTTCTCATCATTCACAATATTATCTTCATATCGTGCTTTCTGCCACTCTGTCTCTTTAGGAACACAGAATACATTATTAGCAAAATGAAAATTTTCTCCTTCATCAAAGCAGCAAATTTGTATCGGATTTTCATTATAAAACAGATTTCCATACCATTCTGCTAAAATTCCCTGATCATATACGGCAATGCCTCTTCCATCTCTCATACTGATATTGTAGCGCAGAATGGTCTTTTCACAGTCTCTATTGTGATTAAGCTTCATACAGTCCAGCCAAAATCCACCTTCATTGTCATGCGAATAGTTATACTGAAATACTGTAGTCCCCGCAGTTCCCCAATCCGTATCAAATGCTGTTCCATCATTTTCAAACATTCTGGTTCGTGCCACTTCATTTCGCTGAATAAGCGCATCCCGTGTCGCGCAAACCCAGATACCAGCTATCAGCTGGGTATCTTCAAGTGTACCAAGTGCTCCTGCATCAAAACAAACATTACTATCAATCAGCGGTGATATGCAATTTGCCACAATAACTCCATCTGATCCAGTTCGTTCAATCCTATTTCCACGCACAACTACATGTGTATGATGAATATCATTTATAAAATCTTCCTGCTGATTTACACGTATACCACTTGTTCTAACATCGTGAATGTAGTTATTACTAATAACGATGTCATGAAGATGATCTTGAGCTGATGTACGACCTGGAAAGGTAACATACACAGCCCCATTCCAATACATGCTCTGGTATGCTGGCATTGCCCGTCGATTTTCACCGTCTACCTCAAAGATTTCACAATCTGAAATTTCGATTCCTGCTGTAATTCCCTCTGGCTTTGCACTAATGCAAATTCCCTGACGCACACGTCTTTCGCTGCTATGGTTACAAATACGAAGTCCCTTTACTTTCCAATAGCTCACTCCATCCAGTAATATTGCTGCATATGCACCATTTCCATCAATCAAAGGTGCTTCTCCGTCCCCATAAACACCCACCTGCGCAAAATTAAAACGATCTCCATCTCCATGAAGGCAAAGCATTCCCTTCCACACACATCCACATTTCAAAAGCAGTTTGTCTCCTTCTCCAAACACAATCCGATTTGCAGCTTCAAGACTTTTTAACGCTTCGTCTGGCGTAATTCCATTATTTTTATCATTTCCATTAGCAGCATCCAAATAAAATATTCTTCCCATATTTCGCATCCTCTTCTATTTACTCAATTTTCGCACCAACTTTTCTTACGATATCCATTCGAAAAGCTCCAGGCCATGCAACTAGCCAGTTTGACGCACTTCCCATTACCGATTGGCGTGACAATTCAAAACTTTCATCCTGACTTCCCTTTGGTCTTACATGGCCATCTATAATCATCGTTCCATCTGATACATGCTGGCAGCCATTTCTCCATATTGCTTTTGCCCTTTCAATCCATCTTGTCTGACCAGTTTGTTCTCCCAACTCATATAACTCTGGCACATAAGATAATGCAAATGAATCCATTCCTTCATGCACAGTCGATACAAGAGTACCACCAAATGAATCATATCCAGTTTTTCCAAGTGTTGTTTCTTTAGAAAATTTTTCGGTACAGGAATACTGCCATGTTGAAAGGTACCACGCAGCATTTTCAGCAAGTACTAGCCATTCCTCTGATTTATCTTCACGATACATACTTACTGCACCTTTTAACAGTGGAATTGCTGATTCCTTATCAATTGAGAAAATATCAAGTGCTCCTGCTGTCGTAAAGCCCTGCTCAGTCAATTCTTTTCCATACCAGCGTAGTGCTTTTTTCGCTGCCTTTAAATAGACCTGATTTTTGCTTCTTCGATAGCCTTCCACTAACGGAAGTGCAAGAAATGCTCCAACTGACCCTTCTTCAATTGCCACACTTCCGTCTTCATGCCAACACTTTGCAAATGCCCCGCTTTCTTTCTGGACACGAACCGCAAAGTCGCAAATTGCAAATGCAGCATCCAGATATAATTTTCGTTCTTCTTTTAGCTTTACAGATAAATCATATGCATCAAAAAATTCAACTCCTGCTGTTCCAAGATTACATGCCTCCAGGTAGCGCACTTGTCCTGGATCATAATAGCTGTGGACAACACCAATAGGAAGAGATGCATATTTTATCCACGAATCCAATACGGCAAATCCCATACGACGAGCTTCCATATCTTCCGGATGTTTAATTGCTTCGCATAGTAATTCATTTGCCAATAATGCATTCTGTCCACACCACCCAATTTCATATTTATTATATCTACGCTTTTCCCAGTTTTCATTTTCCCATGCCAATCCGATGTTAAATCCGCAAAAGCCATCGGCTTCTTCTGTATAAAGCGATTTTGCATAATCAATTCCGTATGACCATACCTCTGCTAATGAAAGTGGATTTTTTGATATCGCATAATTTTGTTTCCATGAAAAGTCAAGTACACGATGATATCCGGCTCTTTGCTGTGGATGCTCCTCAAAAACAATCCATACGCAAAATTCCGTTCTTGGCTCCATCTTTGTCTGGAATGCATCTGCATACCGATACAAACGAAGCTGTTTGGGTGACTCTTCTTCTGGCCATAAAATACGATGTACCATTTGCTTAGAATTTTTTTTGTAAAACAGACTACAGGATTCTCCATCATTTGCTTTTCCAATAAGTGATACACTTATTTTTTCATCCTGTGACATTGTCATCGCTGGAATAGCTGCGCGGTGCCAGCCATATACCCATGGTACTCCATTATATCGATCTCCTTCATACTCGCAAAATGTACCAAATCCATTTCCATTATAATTAATTCCTGGAATCAAATAAAATTCACTTGAATAACAAGTTTCCAATTCCATGCACATTTTCTTGACTGGCTTACACTGACGCCTCCACTCAAAAATTCCATCTTCAAGTATTGTTAATGTATCCTCTGCATCACTGCATCCTATTAACCTTGCAATCTGTATCTCACCAGAAAAAAATAATATATCCTGTCCTTTTTTCATATATCGTATCATAACCAAGCCTCCTGTTCTTCCCCATTAAGCCAATTCCAATTATCCAATTTTCTTAACACTTCCAAACGAAACGCGCACGGCCATGCAACTAGCCATTGACTTACACCAAAATAATTACCATTGTTTCCCCATCTCGTATGTAAAATTCCTTCATCACAGCTTCCTCTTGGACGCACACCAGTCTCACCGATCATCAACGTACCATCAGAAATTCCTTGAGATGCATTGTACCAGATTGCAAACGCTCTGCTCTCCCACTGTGTATTCTTAGTAAATATTGCAAGCTTTTTTAAATCCTCCACATAACACAATGCAAATGGATCAATATGATGATGCGAGGTTGAAACTGCTGTTCCACCAAATGTGTCATAACCCATCTTTCCAAGAATAGAATCACTCGGATATACAACACTCTGATGCCACTGCCATGTTGATAAATACCATGCTGCCTTCTGTGCCATTTTCAGATAGCGCTCAAATCCCGTGGCTTCATATAGCATAATTCCACCTTTCAACAAAGGTATTACTGATTCCTTGTCAATGCAACACGTATCCAATGCACCAGATGTGCCATATCCACAATTTTTAAATTCTCTAAAATAATATGAATATGCTCTCACAGCAGCTATGTTATATTTTTCTTTATGTGTTTTTTCAAAAGCCTTTACAAGTGGCAAAATAAGAAATGCGCCTGCTGTTCCTTCTAGTGTATGGACCGAACCGTCACGATTCCAGCTCATTGCAATTCCACCATCCAGTCGCTGATGTGCCATCGCAAAATCGCAGATTTCAAGAGCTGCTGTCAGATATTGCGTTCTTCTGACACCAATTCGTTCACACTGTTCATATGCTTCTATCAGTTGGCAACCTGCAGTTCCCAAATTGCAAGCATCAATTAAACTATCTTCCGGATCATATCTGGTCAAAAGCAGTCCCTCTTTACTACGTGCTTTTTGGGTCCACCAATCCAAAACGGCCAGACCTTTTTTCAATGAATCCTTATTTCCATTCATCTGATAATCATATAAAAAAGAAACCGCAAGAGATGCATTCTGACCACACCATCCGATCTCATATTTCATCTCTTCCCGTTTTACCCATTCATTTCCATCCCAACGAAAACCAATATTAAAAGCATTAATTTCACCATCATGTGTATACAGTTTTTTCGCATATTCCACAGACCAGTCCCAAATTGTCTGAGCACTTTGTTTTGGATGTAGTCTTTTTATATTTTGTTTCCAAATATATAACATCATTTTTTCATCTGCATCACACTGATCACTGAAGAAAATCCATCCCTTAAATTCACATCTTGGCTTGATTTTACCTATGTATTCTGGCATAAAACAGTCCGCCATCAAATATTGTGGACTCTCCGTTTCTGGCCAAATTAGACGATGCACTGCTTTTTTATTCTGTATAAACATGCTGCCAGATGCAGTATCTGACGAGCATACTGCCAGACTTACCCGATTGCCTTTGCTTACAGTAGCTCCTGGCACTGCTGTTCTATGATAAGCAAAACTATAAGGAATTCCATCCTTCTCAAGACCTTTGTATTCATGATCCTTTCCCCACGGATTCTGGTCATAGGAAACAGCCGGTACCACAATATGTTTTGCCTCAAAACAATCCTCCAATTCCATACACATATGATCTGTTTCTTTAGCAGTTTTACAAGTCCACTCTACTACATCACCTTCGTGAAACACAAATGAATCAAACCGATCTGTTTGCTTTTTTATCCTTGCTGCAGGCTCATTATTAACAAAAAACAAAAATTCGGTCGCTGTTTCTTTCATTTCTAACTTCATATTTCTGCCCTGCCTTTCAATTATTTTCCCACTTTTCAGTATCCATCATCCTTACTGATTTCGATATTCCTGTGGACTAATTCCCACATATTTCTTAAAATAATGAGTAAAGTATGATGCTGTTCTCATTCCTGTCATCTCAGCAATTTTCTGTATTTTTATTGTTGGGTCTTTTAATAGTTTCTTTGCTAATACAGTTCGCTGATCACTAATATAACTATTGATTGACTGTCCTGCTGTCTCTTTATAAATTCTTGACAAATAGGCTGGATTAAGTCCAACATAATCTCCTAACACAACCATTGACAAATCCTTTGATAAATTCTCTTTTATATAAGAATTTACAACATGTACAATTCGGCTTCGTGAATCCATATGCAATGATCTCCTCGCTTGGAAATACACATGAGCCATCTCATAAATTTCCTTTATTGCCTTGGAAAAATCTGCATAGATTCGAAAATTGCTCAGTTTTTGTGCATCAATCTCATCAAACGACTGGTTATCCTGTGGCAAAAAGTTAGCAATCGCATTTAACAGTTGACTGCTAAGGGTACAAAAAAGAGCATGTTCTTCTAACACAGACAGTTGACCACAATTTTCTTTTAATTCACCATATGCCTTTATGTACGCTTCCTCATTTCCAGCCGCTAAACTCTCCGACATCTGATTTGCTGCCAGTTCTGCCACATGATACCCACTATCAGTCTTTCTCCATAAAATCCCACTAAACTGATTATTTGGCATATACATTGTTACCGCATGCGTTTCCCCATCAATCTCCAGATGCCTGCAATTTAAAAGCATGTATGCCTTATCTGCTGCTTCAAGTCCAATTTTTTCTCCATAAACATACACATCAGGAATAATTCCATAGCTTTTGTCACATATATTCAAACCAATTTCTAAAAAACCGCGCAGCCTATCTGCGTCATTTTCCTCTGATTGTGCCAAAATAATGCAGTTTTCATCCGTGACAGAGCTAATAGTTCGAAATGCTCCCCTTAAACTTTCTTCCAAAATATCAATGATATTTTCAATAAACAGCCGTTGATCAGAAGAACCATTTACCCAACAAACTACAATTAAAAATTTCTCCTTAAAATCAAATTGTGTACTTCCAAATGCCAACGCATTCGTTATGGCATCTACATTTTTTGAGGTAATTTCACCATGCACGATTTTTCGTACACAGCCGCTTTTCACTAGTGGAAGCGCACTATTTAACTGTTGATTCAGCCGTACTACACGACTTTTCTCATTATAATACGCTTCTATCTTTTTATAACCTTTATCAATAGCTGCTAATATCGCTTCATCTCCTTCTACCTTAAGCACAAAAGAAACAGTATGTGCATCTACCGCCTCTTTCGCATATTCAAATTCCTCCTGACCAGTTAAAAATATCGTAAAACATTCTGGCCAATTTTCTTGAATCTTATCACGCAATTTCAGTCCATTGGTCTCTGGAAGACAAATATCTGTCATAAGCAGATCAATCCTATGTTCTCTGAAGATTTTTAAAGATTCCAATGCAGAACCAGCCTTAAATACCATAAACTGCCGATCTCGTTTTTTACTGATCATCTGATACAATGATTCTAAAATCAATGGCTCATCGTCAACAATAAGCAGATTATACATAAAAAGTACCCTACCTTTCTATCAATCTTTTATCCATTTTCTGGAACAGCAATCCTCAGTTTTACACAAAATCCGCCTTCAGTCCCATCATTTACAGTCAAGCCGCTTTCTGATCCGTATAATAGCGAAATTCTTGCCTGAACGTTCGTTAATCCGTGAATCTCTTCTTTATTTATTTCTCCCCTTTCCAAGCGTTGCTTAAGTTCAGAAAGCTGCTTCGGTGAAATTCCATCTCCATTATCCTCCACTTGAAACCATAAATATCCGTTTTCATATCCAGCTGATATGTGTATGATTCCGCCTGATGCTATATTTTTCAGGCCATGCTGATATGCATTCTCAGCCAAAGGCTGTAAAATCATAGGTGCGATTTTTATTTGCATGATTGACTCTGGTATCTCATCCATAATAATTTCAATCCTATCCTCAAAGCGAATATTCTGAATATACAGGTAATCTTTTACCTGCTCTAATTCCTGATTAAACGTCACTTCTCTGTCACTAGACTTTGTAATATACTGATAATACTTTCCAAGATGCTTCGCATACTCAGCAATCTCATCATTATCATCAAGTTGTGCCATTCTCGATATCGTAAACAAACTATTATAAAGGAAATGTGGCTGGATCTGGTACTGCAGCTGACGAAGCTGTGAAAGCTTACTCTGATACTCCGCATCCATCTTTTCTTTCATCAGCCTGTTTGTATCCATAATCATTTGATTATATTGTTCGTAAATCTGCGCAAACTCATCATTTTCATTCATGTTCAATAAAGGCGGCATTTTTTGTTTTGCCATCGCTTCCATAATTCGATTTAGTGGGTGCGCAATGATATGCGTTGCATAAGATCGGAATGCAAAATACAGTATCAGAACCAGCAGTATCATAATAACGTCCATCACAACAGTTTTCTTCAATGGATCTTGAATCACATTCTTAGGATATCCATATAAAATCCAAAGCCCTGATTTTTTACTGTAAGAGCCACTTATCATAATATCCGATTTTATTCGTAACTCATCTACATTATCATTATACTTCAATGCCTCAGTTAATTCATAGCTGATTTGATTTTCCCAATTTTCTTCCTGCGGTGTCGTTTTGTCCCGATACACAGCCACTAATCTACCATATTGATCTGCTACCGCAGCAAAACCAGTTTCATCAATTTGAATGTTCTGCTCAAGAAATGTTTTTAAACGCGAAGCAGTTATAACAGAACGAATATAATATACACACTTGTTTTCTTTTCCACTTATCGCTAATGGATAATATGTTGTTAGCAAAAGATCCCCTGAATCTGATAACAAACACTGCCTGTTATCATAAAATTCATCTACCTCATAAGACTCAAGAATCGGCGCATTTCCACTTACAACCTTATGGTGCTGTGGAAAATAAATACCAACCTTGTCAATTAGTGTGTATAAAATACGAATTTCTTTAAGCTTATCTGACAAGTTCACACAATCTGTCATGCGTTCATATGACGAGCGATAATCCCAGTACATATTTATCTTGGCAACACCCTGACTATAAAGCAGGTTGCTCTGTGCCATTTGAAGATTATCTAGCTGTCTGTCAAAGCTGTCCTTCCATTTTACTACTCTCACATCAATATCTTCCATAAGCCGTTCTTCCAGAACTGTTTTATAATATTTGTTAATGCACAGCCCAGTACACAAAAAAGCAACACATGTAATCAAGACCGCAATATTCAACTTATGAAACGCATTTCCCTTTACTGGTTTTTTCATTCATTTATTCCTTATCCCTTTACTGATCCAAGTACCATTCCTTTTACAAAATATTTCTGAAGATACGGATATGCAGCAATAATTGGAAGCGTTGAAAGGAAAATCTGCGCACATTTTACTGTACGGTCGGAGACAAGCGACATCGTCTGCCAATCCAGTGCTCCACTAGTCGTCGACTGTGTATCCACAAGAATAGTATTCAAATAACTTTGAAGTGGATACTGCTCTGGTTTATTCATATAAATAATTCCGTCAAACCATGCATTCCAGTGATACACAAGCGCAAATAGAAAAATCGTTGCAATTGATGCTTTTGACAGTGGCACATAAATTTTCATCATGATCTGCCATTGATTCGCACCATCGACAATTGCAGCTTCCTCTAACTCATCTGGAAGCGCCCTAAAGAAATTAAGCATAAGTACAACGCTAAAGACTGGAACTGCTCCAGGCAATACTAATGCCCATATAGTTCCTAAAAGATTCAGACTTTTTACAGTCATAAAATTCGGAATTAAGCCACCGTTAATTAACATTGTCAGAAAGAAAAACCATGTATACGCTGTACGGCTATGAAATCTCGAATTTTTCTTTGACAGTGGATATGCCGTCATGATACACAAAAGCACATTTAACGCTACACCCAATAGACACCTCTCCAGTGTAATACCCATTGCTCTCCAAAACGCTTCTCTTTTTGCTACGTATTCATATGATTTTAAAGTAAAATCCACTGGTAAAAACATAACTTTTCCTGCAGTAACAGCTGTATTACTACTTAACGAAATTGCCAGTACATTCACTAATGGAAGTATACATAGTAAAGCCAACAATGTCAAAACAATTCCATTAATCAGAGAAAAAAGCTTTGATCTCCATGAACTTTTGATACGATTTTTATTTTTACCTGTCATATTCATTGCTCCTCTCTCTAAAAAATACGATAATCAAAAAACTTGTACGCGATATAATAAGATACCGAAATAAAAAAGCATGATACTACTGATTTAAACATACTCATTGCCGTAGCCGGACCAAACTGTGCATCCAACATAGCAATACGATAAATAAACGTATCCAGAATATCTCCAGTCGCATATACTTGAGGACTTATTAAATTCTGTATTTGATCAAATCCTGCATTTAGCACATTTCCAAGCGAAAGTACGGTCATCAGAATTACAATCATGCGAATTCCTGGAAGCGTCACGTGCCACATTTTCTGAAGTCGCCCTGCCCCATCCATTGTTGCTGCCTCATACAAGCTCATATCAATACCAGTGATTGCCGCCAGATACACAATCGTTCCGTATCCAAAATTTTTCCATACATCTGTCCATATGATAGTTTGCTGAAAATACTTGTTACTTCCCAAGAAAAACGGTGCTTGAATTCCAAACATATTCAAAATACGTCCAATCATACCACTTGAAGGTGATAAAATATCAATTAACACCCCCGCAAAGATAACCCAAGATAAAAAATACGGAAGATAAATTGCAGTCTGAACAGATCTTCTAAATTTATTTGATTTTACTTCATTTAGCATAAGTGCAACTAGTACTGGTATTACAAGATTTAACACAATTTTCCACAGTGCGATTACAATTGTATTTCTTAACGCCGCCATTGCTCCTGGCATATTTATTAAATACGTGAAATTATCAAATCCAATCCATTTTTGATCACCAAAAAATCCTTTTGCCGGAATAAACTTCTGAAACGCAATCTTCATTCCAACCATGGGGACATAACAAAAAATAATCGTAAATATCACACCTGGGAGCAGCATTAGATGAAATGGCAGCTCTTTTCTCAAATTTGTTTTCTTTTTCTGTCTCATCTTTTCCATACAAATCCTCTTTCTGAAAAAGGGCAAGCCATCGCCTGCCCCTTCCCTCTTTATAAAATCATATAACCTAATACCATCTTTAAAAAACGATTACTGAACAGACGCATACCACTCATTTACTTCGTTAGTGATCTGCTCTCCACCAAGAGAATTGAAGTCTTCCACAAACTTATCAAATTCATCCACAGATGCCTCACCAATGATAATCTTGTTAAACATCTCATCGCGCATCTTCTCAAGTGTAGACATCTTTTCAGTCATAGTCTCTGTCGGCGCGCCTACAAAACGATTAATCAGAATTCTTCCATCTGACTGCATCTCGTCAATGGATGCGTAAGAGCTTGGTGCCGGTCCATAAATTCGCTCCCAGCCCCATACAGACTTTCCATCTTCACTTCCTGAATAATAACGCTCAAGCTTATCCCAAATAGATTTTGCTTCACCCGTAAGCTGATCTGTTGTATCATTTGCCATTGCTTCTTGAATATCTCTGTATGCATAAATGTTCTTTAATGGCATAGAGCATTGTACTGGTGATAATTTCCATACACCCTCAGCTACTGGCGGTGCATAATAAACAGAATTATCTCCTGTCTCACCCCAACATTTTTCAATAAACAAATTTGCCATTTTAATTAATGCCTCTGGATGCTCGAAATCCTTTCTAACAACAAGCCATCTCGTGGTTCCAAGATCCGCCTGAGCTGATGCCTTTTCATCTCCAGCAGTCGGAATTGGGCACGCCGACCATACTGCATCATTGTCCAGATTATAATTTGTCTGGAACTGTACGAGTGACAGCCACTGCTGACCAAATGTTAATCCACATTTTCCTGATGCTCCAGCCTCACCTGCCTTACCAGAATCCATAACACCAAACTCAGGATCAATCATACCCTTCTGATACAAATCTGCCAAAGTCGCAAGTGCTTCCTTACACTCTGGCTGTGTTGCTCCATAAACAAGCTGTCCATCTTTCTCTACCCAGATCGTTGGATATGCACCATATGCATTGAAGAATCCCTTCAATCCACCATAACCACCGCCAAATACATTTGGAGAACCTGCAACACCGATTCCATAGGTATTGTTCTCACCATCACCGTCTGGATCTTCATTTGTAAATTTATCAATAACGGTTAACAGTTCATCCATTGTCTGCGGAATTTCAAGATCAAACTTGTCTAGCCAGTCCTGACGAATCCACATCAAATCCACAGAATCAACTGATCCACCTGTCACTGGAAGACCATACATTTTTCCATCAATTGATGCTGCTAAAAACGGATCATCGCCTTCCTGTGTCAATGTTTCCTTTGTAAAATCTGCTGCATATGCTTCATATACATCCGATATATCTGCAATCAAATCTGCCTCTGCTAACTGTACCATCTGTGTTGCCGTAACCGACATAATATCTGGCAACTCACCTGTTGCAATTGTGATATTGATTTTCTGGCTATATTCATCATCACCTTTTACAATCCAATCATATACAACATTAATTCCCAACTCATCACGATAAGTATCAAGCCAAAAATTGTCCTCTAATGTCTGTCCAGGAAGATTTCCCAATGCATAGGTTTCAATTGTATCATCAGTTGCTCTCACGAAATGTACATCTAGGGTCTCTTCATATTTTCCAAACGGATCTGCCTCAGCTTCGCCTGCATATGCTGGTATTCCACTAATTGCAAAAACGACTGATACTGATAGCGCTGCTAAACTTCTACTCTTCATAAATTTCCAGTCCTCCTATTCTCATGCTTTGAATTTGGGCCCGACATCAGTTTTAATTTACTGTGCAATTCAGCATTGATTTTGATAGTTTTATTATATGTCGCACATGCACAAAAATTCAATTGTATTTTTCTGACTTTTGTTGTGTTTTTTGTATCTTTTCATTTTAAATTCGTATCATATTGTTATTATATAGTTTCTATCTCTGTTTTTATTTAGTTATTTGTTTTTATTTACTAACTATATCTTTATTGTAGATTGGCTACCCAGACTAAATTTACAACTATACATACAAAAATTCCCTCTTCACTGAACTTTCTGGTTCAATAAAGAGGGGGTTCTCAAATTAACATCTCTGCCGCAAACACAATCACGCAGCATATTACTGCCACTAGAAACATACTTACACCCTTTCTAGCAGCAATGATTCCTGCTATAAGTGCCAGTACTCCTGCAATCGGCACAGCAGTCGTTTCTACAATCGCTGGAAAAGTCATGACAGATAACGTTACATACGGTACATAGAATAAAAATGACTTTAAAAATGGATTTTCAATTTTCTTTCGGATCAGTGTAAGCGGCACCGCGCGCACGGCAAAGGATACAAGCGCAGACACCATGATATACAGATAAATATTATGCTGCATCGTTTTTATCTCCTTCCTGCGTTTCGTCCTTCACTGGAAACAATACTGCGGCTGCTCCTGCGATTACAATTGTCAAGATTATAGTTCTCATACTTGCAGACAAAGTTTTTGTAACTGGAAGCCATGTAAACAGGCCACTGAATACAAAACTAATCAAAACAACACCGCCTAAAACCTTGTTTTTCTTTGTAGGCGGAATGACAATTGCTAAAAACATGCCATACAATGCAACACTAAGCGCACTTACGGCAGAAGCCGGCAGGATATTTCCTGCAACAATTCCTATTGCCGTTGCAGATGACCATGCCGGCAGTGCGAGCGCCATTGCTCCATAAGTATAAAAAGGATTCACATTTCCAGGTCTTGCAATGGAGATTCCAAAGATCTCATCGGTAATGCCAAATCCGACTAATACACGGTGGATAAGCGGTGCATCTGGTGCAAAACGCTGACTTAATGCACAGCTCATCAAAAGATATCTTGCGTTTGTTATAAGGATGACGAGTGCCATCTCAATGTAAGGCGCACCTGCCTCTATTACAGTAAATTCTGCATACTCACCTGCTGATGCATGGTTGAGCATACTTGATAGAAAACCCTGAAACGGGGTTAGTCCTGCTTTTCTTGCCATAATTCCAAGTGAAAATGCAACTGCGAAATAGGCAAGTGCAATGGGGATGCTGTCATACATCCCCTTGCTGAATGCTCTCTTGTTACTCATTGTACTGCTTACTGCCAGCCCTTATCTGACCAGTCATGGTCTTTAATACGCTGATACTCCTCCATGGAAATTTTAAGAATGGTTCCGTGTTTAAAACCATATGGGAACGAAAATGCGGCATCACTTTTTATGAAGTTTCCACTTGCTAAACTATCTGCGACAAATGGCACATACCCTTGTCCTGCACCCGGCACGCCATAGTAATCTAAGAAAAGACACCATCTGCCATCCTCTAACTTAACAGCTGTTGCTGCCTCATATTTGCCTTCCTCGATGGTCTCCATACTCTTATCAAACGCTTCAATTCTCGTATATGGTCCAGTGATTTCATCTGAACGAAGCAACAGTATACGCGCTGGATTTTGACCACACTTAACAAACAGATAGTAGCTTCCATCTTCCTCATAAAGTGCGGAATCTATTATATCATGTTCTTTCCACTCATATAAAATTTCCGGCTTTGAAAATTCTTTAAAATCCTTTGTGCGGCTATAAAAAATTGCTTTTTCACCGTAATTATTTCTTGCATGAGAAGAAGACCAGTGCACAACATAATCTTCTGCCTTTTTATCATAAATAACATCTGGTGCCCACAAACAGCCAAACTGTTCGTCTCCAATCTTTGCAAGACGCTGCTCCGTCCAGTTTACAAGATCATCTGACTCCCATATTGCAAGGCTTTTACTTCCGTTACGACCGATCTCATCCCACGAATGATGATACTGTCCGCGCATTCCATAAGACAAGCTTAAATCTGTTGCCAGAATAACAAATTTTTCCTTTCCAGTCTGTGGATTTTTGCAGCGCACTACAGTAAAATCACGCACTCCCTTATCACCATAATAAGCCCAAAGCACTGGCGCACCGCCGTTTACCTCTTCCCAGTTAAAGCCATCCTTGCTTACGCCAAAATAGACCTGCTCTCCATCCGGCGTTGTCTTCTCTCTAAAATGTACAAATAAATATGCCTGCATCTTTTCATTATCTCCTTGTTTTCACGGGGACAGGGACAGTGGCTTTTTTACTGGGTACACTGGCCCTATTCTTATCCCCATTATTTTCCCATTTCTCCTATCATAGCACAGCAAAAATAGAAAAACAATGATGAAAAACTCCCTCGTGGCTTATTTAAAAGTCATGAGGGAGTGTACTTCACTATTTTTATTTTTTTTATTTTTAATTATCTCGATTCTACTAGTTACGCTGGAAGCAGGCTGCTTCTCTTTAATGCTATAAAAACAACCTTACCTAATGCAATTGCAATTACCATCTTGAGTAAATCAAATGGGATAAATGGCATTACACATACGCTTAATGCATAGCCTACTGTACACTGTGCCTGGATTACAAACCAAACTGTTCCAAACAGATAAGCAATTGCTGTTCCGGCTACCATACCAACAAAGCTCCAAACAATGTTTCTGTTTGTCTTTTCCAGAACAATTCCGCTGATTAAGGCAAGCAGAATAAATCCTACAAGATAACCGCCTGTCGGGCCTGCCAGCTTTGCAATACCGCCTGTGTAACCAGAAAATACAGGAAGTCCAACTACACCAAGAAGCATATAAATCAGATAGCTGATACAGCCTTTCTTTGCGCCAAGCAGGTAAACAGTCAGGTAAATTACCAGATTCGTAAAAGAGATCGGAACTGCTCCGATCGGGATGGACATTGGTCCCAAAATACACATAAGTGCCGCCATAATCGCACACATTGTCATTGTCTTGACAGATTCATTTCTCATGATTATTTATTTCCTCTCTTACTTTGCTGTTTTTTGAGTCTTCTCATACTCTGGTGTCACATTTCTTCCGATTCCCTCAAGCATTTTTTTATCGCTTCTAATTGTTGCACAGGCAACTGTTGTCAACATATTTCCTGTGATCGTTGCTGATACACCAGATTCAAATGCTAACTCTCCATCATTTGTCAAAAGAGCACGTCCAGCGCCAAGGCGAATATCTGCCGTTGGATTAATATAGCGAAACAAAGCAACAGTACGCAAAATATCAGGTTCCGAGATTCGTTCAAGATTCTCAAGTGGTGTGCCTTTAATTGGCATCAGTGAGTTTATCGGAATTGAGTCGACACCGCACTCAAAAAGACTTACCGCCATATCAATACGATCCTCCCAGGTCTCACCCATACCGATAATTCCACCTGAACAGACATACATGCCCTCTTCCTTTACCATCTTTAATGTGGCAATCTTTTGCTCATATGTATGTGTCGTGCAGATCTGCGGAAAATAACGTTTTGAAGTCTCAATATTGTGATGATAGCTTGACACACCTGCCTCATGCAGTCTGTGAAGCTGCTCTCTTGTCAGAAAACCCATTGAAGCACAAAGATCAATGCGACATTCCTTCTTCATCGTCTCATACGCGTGAATAGCCTTTTCAAACTCCTCACCTGTAAGTGCCTTTCCTGCCGTAACGATTGAAAAACGATCTACGCCTTCTCTCTCATTCATCTTACAGGCTTCTATAATCTGCTCCTCTGGTAAAAAGCCATATACCTCACAATCTGTGTGATGATGCGCCGACTGCGCACAATACTTACAGTCCTCAGGGCAGCGTCCGCTTCTTCCATTAATGATTGAACAAAGATCTACCTTATCTCCTACAAAATGCTCACGAATTTTATCCGCGCCTTTGCACAGGTCATCTAAATCACAGTCCAGAAAAAAAGACAGATCATCTTTTCTTGTCAGTCTCTTTCCTTCAATAATCTCCTCTGCCAGCTTTTGCATATCCATGTTTTTTCCTCCTCCCGGCAAATTCGAATTGATTGTACTCTTTTTTGTTTTGATTGTCAACCTATTTTTATTTTATAGTTAACATTTCTTTCATAAATAAAGCTACAGTTCACACGTCATGTTACGAAAGCCCGAAGGTACAATGGCTTTCACGTAACTATTTTAAAAATAAGCAAAGCAGCTTCCTCTTCCAATTGTGATATGGACGATATCTAATCGGCAGATCTATCCACGTTTTCTTGTCTACAATACTTTTGTAATGAGTAAAGGTGTCAAAGCCTGTTTTTCCATGATAGCTTCCCATACCACTCTCACCAAAGCCGCCAAACGGCATCTCACTTGTTGCCAGATGAATCAGCGTGTCATTTATACAGCCGCCGCCAAATCCGATTTTTTCTATTACACTTTTGGCTGCGCACTTATCCTGTGTAAAAATATAAAGTGCCAGTGGGTGTGCCATACTGCGAATTGTATCAACTGCCTCATCAATAAAGTCATATGTCAAAACTGGAAGAATCGGTCCAAAGATTTCTTCCTGCATAACTAAATCTGAAAATGTTACATTATCCATTATGGTCGGCTCAATTTGCAAAGTACTTCGATTTGCAGTTCCGCCAACAACAACCTTTTTGTAATCAATCAGTCCAAGAAGCCTGTCAAAATGTTTCTCGTTAATGATCTTTCCATATTGTTTTCGCTTTAATGGCTGCCTTCCATATTGCTTTTGTATCTGTTTTTTTAATTCATTCACCAGCTCATCTTTTACTGCACTGTCACAGTAAATATAATCTGGTGCAACACATGTCTGTCCGCAATTTAAAAATTTTCCAAATACAATTCGTTTCGCTGCAAGCTTGATGTTGGCTGATTTATGAACGATACATGGACTCTTTCCGCCAAGCTCAAGTGTAATTGGCGTTAGATGAGCTGAAGCGCAGCGCATTACTTCTTTTCCGACAGACTGACTGCCTGTAAAGAAAATATAATCAAAATTCTCATTTAACAGACATGTATTTTCTTCCCGTCCGCCTGTGACAACTGCCACATATTTTTCATCAAAGCATTCTCTTAACATGTGGCTGATAAGCTCACTTGTATTTGCAGAATAAGCACTCGGTTTTACTATAGCCGTATTGCCTGCTGCTAGCGCATCAACTAATGGTTCAAACGTCAGCATAAGAGGATAATTCCAAGGACTCATAATCAGCACCACACCATATGGAGATGGCTTTTGATAGCTTCTTGAATGAAACTGTGCAAGCGGTGTATGTACTGTCCGCTCTTTTGCAAATTTGCGCGTATGCTTTATCATATATGTCAGCTCACTTAAAACAAGTCCTGTTTCACACATATAGCTCTCAAAAGCGGATTTTCCTAAATCTGCACAAATTGCCTGATTGATCTTTTTTTCATATTTTATAATGCATGCTCTCAGTTTTTCTAGTGCGCTTATACGAAACGATACATTCAAAGTCTCACCAGAATTAAAAAAGTCCCGCTGCTTTTTGACTAACTTTTCAATTTCTGTCTGTGTCATGATTATATCCCTCCCCCAAATTTTCCCCTTTTAGAAAGATAAGACTTACGCCATATACATGATAACAACAAACAATAAATTATTATTTGTTGTTCTTACATTCTCTAGCATCTCCATCAGCTTTGTAAATGGGCCGATATTTCCGCCTATAACGATCTCTATTTTTAATGGCTTGTCCCATGCTTGTAAAATACCATGAAGCTCCTCAAGCTCACTATTATAATCTGCCGGCATTCCTTTAAGACGTCCGAAACGCTTCAGCGCATCCTCCTCTGTCTTTAATCTTATCAGATCAATTCGTATTTTTTCCATAATCACTTCCTCCAACATTATCCACATTTGAATACAAAACAGCAATCGTGTTTTGTTTATATTGATCTATTATAGCTGTTTTGTGTGTATTTTTCAACTATTATAATGTTTCAGCGCAGAAAACCCCGGCCGTTCGTAAGAACGTCCGCGGGATGAATGCACCGGTTGTATACAAAATATGCATCATTCCAACAGATTTTTCTTCTGGAATTTGGAACTTCTTTTGGTCTGATGTTCTTTAGAGCGCTGAGATTCAATGTACTGCTTTACTGTTTCAAGAGAAACGCTTCCAGTAGTGGCGATAAAGTAGCTGCGGCTCCAGAATGAGGTATCATCCCCATAGATGTACTGTTTGATCTGTTCCGGGAATCGCTTACGCATCTCTCTTGACAACTGAGTCTTGATACTTCTGACAAAGACGGATACGTTCGTATTCGGTGGCAGCGATACCAGCAGGTGGATATGGTCTCTGTCTGTCTCTGCTGACAGGATTTTTCCGCGGAACTGTTCCACCATATGATTTGAAAACTCCTTCATGGCAGAACTCATTTCTTCGTTAATTACCGGTTTTCGGTAATGCGTGACGAAAATCATATGATAGGTAAGGCAATAGATACAATGCTGCCCCCGGTTGTATCCATCTTTCTTTACCCTGTCTTTTTTGTCTTTGATATCATCAGCATTTCCGGATATACGTTTCATAATAATATCTCTCTCGTTTACAGCTAAAATGATTTAAAATTTTGTATATAGCCTGATTTTACCTAAATTTTATCGTATAATATATCTGTAGTCAACTATATTCTCACGTTTTTGAAAAGGAGGGTTCTGTATGCATACCATATCAATATTTGTGGATAAAAACCGGATGCCAAAGCCTGCATCGTATTTCGAGTGCCAGACTCGCCTTGCAAAAAATTTGCGAAACGCAGCAAACTTTATCATTCGTAACCTGCGTACCGGACTGAAAAAAGCTCCGGATACACGCACCGCCAATGAGAATGAGGTTCTGGAGACCGTACGTATCGGTATTGAGATGGCAAAGGAAAAGATGCAGAGTATCGGTTTTCCGGGAAACGAATCTCACGTGGACAATACGAGTCAAAGAACGGTACGATTTTAAATGCAGATGTCAACGGTGCAGGAAATATCATTCGCAAGATCTATCCGAATGCATTTGATGAAGTAAAAGATTTCTCCTACACGAATAAGACGGTCATCCGGGTCACCAGAGAAGCACTCTGCCTTGTAAAACCCAAAGAAAAGCACGCCAGACCACGAAGAAAAAGTGGTATGAACCGATGGCTGCATCATCGCAGACAGGAACAGATGCTTGTCTATTTTGAGCTATTCAAAGCAAGCAGTGCCAGGGATAAGACCAGGTATATCGAGGAGTCAAAACAAAAAGCCGCCCAAAAGACGGCTTAAAGGTAAACCCGTAACAGGGTGTAGAGGGCTTGTGAAGGTCCTTTGAGGCGTTCCACCATGTCTCAAGAAGCCCCGCCCGTTCGTGAGAACGTGCGCCGGGAGCATCACAATCCTGTATCATCAAACTGCGGAATAAAGCTTTCCTTTGCCGTCTCACCTTCTTGTATAAATCCATTTTCCACACCCAAATCAATTGCATAGTCCACAACCTCATCATATTCCTTCTGCGTGATCGTGCGGCCAAGATTTTTAAAGCGCTTCTCAATTCCCGGCATCGGTGTGTATTGGTTCATAATACTTATATAGACCTGATCACCGTATGTCTCATATAGATAACGAATGGCTTCTTTTGACTCTTTTATATGGCCTGGCAAAATCAAATGACGCACAATCACACCTCGCTTCATCATATCTCTCTCATCAAATTTTGCACCTCCAGTTTGCTTTACCATCTGTGCCAGAGCACGCTTTGCTACCTCTGGATAATCTGGTGCATTAGAATAGCGCGCAGCCATCTCACTGCTTATATACTTAAAATCTGGCAAAAAAATATCCACAATTCCATCAAGTGCCTCAATTGCCTCAACCTTTTCATATCCGCTCGAGTTATAGACAATTGGAATTGTCAATCCACTCTTCCTTGCTCGCTTTATGCTCTCAATGACAATTGGCAGATAATGGCCTGCCGTCACGAGATTGATATTATTTGCCTTTTTTTCCTGAAGCTCCATGTAAATCTCGCAAAGCCTATCTTGTGTAATTGTCCTGCCAGAATGACCAAGCGCAATTTCTCTATTCTGACAATATACACAGCCTAAATTACAGCCTGAAAAAAATACAGCTCCTGATCCCTCATCACCAGAGATACATGGCTCCTCCCACATATGAAGGGCAGCTCTTGCTGCCGTTATTGTGTTTCCAACTTTACAGGCGCCAAAACCACGCGTACGGTCAGCACCACACTCACGCGGACACAGCCTGCAATTAGTCCAGTCTATTGTAAAATGCTTATTTTCTTCCATTTTTTTGTCTCCATATTTAACTTTTTCTTACAATTCCCAAAAAGCAGTTGTGTTTCTCCCAAAAAGCTATATGATAGAATTGATTGTAATGATTTTACTTTATTACCACTTACCCATTATAATTTATCATGGAGGTGCTATCATGTATTTTGATGCACATTTTATTTTTAACACCTTCCGATCTCGTGGGGTTTTTATGTTTGTGCTTTGTCTTATGATCCTTTGCTCTGTGCGTCCCTCTTTTGCAGCAGAAGCCGAAGCTACGCTGCAGGCGGAAACTACAGACGCTTCTGCTATTGAGGCAGCTGGTATTGTCAGCGAACATGGTCAGTTAAGTGTCTCATCATCTGGATTTGTAGTGGACAAAAATCAATCTGTCTTCCAAATTCAGGGTATAAGTACACACAATTTGGCTTGGTATCCGGAGTATGTAAATGTCGATACATTTCGCAAACTTCGTGATGAGTTCAATATCAACACAATCCGCCTTGCCATGTACACAGCAGAAGATGGCGGCTATTGCGTCAGTGATGACACTGCAAGACAGCAAATGCTTGCCTGTCTGACTTCTGGTATTGAAGCTGCCATACAGTTGGATATGTATGTGATCGTAGACTGGCATATTCTTTCAGATTCCAATCCAAATCTCTACAAGGAAACTGCCCTTTCTTTCTTCGAAAGGATTGCTTCCACTTATGGTGACAAACCAAATATTTTGTATGAGATCTGCAATGAGCCAAACGGTGACACCTCATGGGACGAAATCAAAAGCTACTCTGTTGACGTGATTGACCGCATTCGTATGTATGCACCGCAAAGCATTGTAATTGTTGGTACCCCAACCTGGAGTCAGGATGTGGATATTGCTTCTTCATCTCCAATTGAGCGCACCAATCTCCTTTATAGTCTTCATTTTTATGCGGCAACCCACAAGGAAGATCTGCAAAGCAAGCTGCAGACTGCACTCACAAATGGTCTTCCTGTCTTTGTATCAGAATTTGGCATTACTGAGGCTTCCGGAAGCGGAATCGTTGATACCACAAGCGCTGATACCTGGATGAAACTGTTAAATGAAAACGGCATTGGCTACATTTACTGGAATCTTTCAAACAAAGACGAAGCCTGTGCCCTTCTTCGTTCCTCGTGCACATCATTATCCGACTGGACTTTTGATGATTACTCGCCTGCCGGACAATGGTTTTTACAGAATCAGCAAAATAATGCTTCAATTTATGACAAAGCAGCCGCCGCTCCAACAGCGGCTGTCGACACTCCTACTACACTTTACGCAAGTGATGATTATTGGAGCTTTAGCAATGGCTGCAATGTTTCTGTAAGCCTTACTGATACCTGGGCTGATACATCCATGCAGTATGCCTCTTATGATGTAACTGTTTCAAATACATCTTCTTCTGATGTAACAAACTGGCGTTTTCGCATCACCTGGAATGAGGAAATTTCACCAAAGGAATACTGGTCATGTGAAATCGGCGGCTCTGGAAATAATTGTCTTTTCATTCCCGTAGACTATAACACGACCATCCCGGCAGGCTCTTATATCACCTTTGGAATGATCGTGTATGGTGTTCAGTCACCTGAACTGACAAATATCACCTTTGAATAAAACTAGGAGCTTTTTGATGAAATCAAAATATACAAAAAAACAACGTGTTCTTGCCATTTTAGGCATCATACTTTTAGTCGGACTTTATCTCGCAGCGCTTATCGCTTCGTTCTTTAACAGCCCGACTTCACAGGGATTTTTATGCAGTGCTTTATTCTGTACATTCTTTATCCCAATCGTTATCTATCTTCTTCAGTTTTTTGCAAAGAAAAATTCTTCGTCACCAGATGACGACGATAAATCATTTAGGAAATAAATTTCCGATTAAAGGGGTCTTCGGACCTCTTTTTTTTCGATTTTCCTCAATCACTTCATCATCAATATCAATATAATAACGCTCATATGCATTCACTACACGTGTTTCATTATACTTACATTCTCTTTTATAACGTCCTCCGTAATTGGCATGCACATGACCATGTACAAACAAAAGTGGCTTATAACAGTCCATTAAGTCCCTAAATACCTGAAATCCCTTGTGAGGAATGTCATCACCGTCATTTAACTGATATGCCGGCGCATGCGTAACAAGAATGTCAAAGCCATCTTTCTTTCGCAGCTTAAAACGCATCTTATTCACACGCTTTTTCATCTCATTTTCCGTGAACATGTTACTTCCCTCTTTGTAGCGCATTGATCCCCCAAGACCAAGCAAACGTACACCATGAAACTCAAAAATATCGTCTTCAATGCAGATACAGCCATCAGGAGGTGTCATCTCATAGTTTGCATCATGATTTCCCCTCACATAAATCACAGGTGCCTTTGTAAATGTTGCCAGAAAGGACAGATATTTGGGATTTAAGTCTCCGCACGAAACAATCAGATCCACATTTTCAAGCATCGACTTATCAAAATAGTCCCACAGCGCCTTCGACTCGATATCTGCAATTACCAGTATTCTCATTCCTACCTCTACCTCTGCCATAATCCAGCGCAGCTATACTTCGCTGCGCCTTCATAACCGCTTTTTCTACTCTTCTATATTATCTACACCCTGAACCTCAACTACAGCCTTTGCATCCTCATTTAATTTGTTCCAATGCGGCAGACTGCCATTCACATTATCGGCCAGCCATCTCATGTTAATAATTTCCTCTGGTGTCAGTGAACGATTGTCATCGCTTTGTACAATACCATCCTGTGAATACAGCTCTCCTGAAAACGGACTAAAGCCACCTTCCATAATTTGATGCTGCATAAACTCAACCAGCTGCCTTGTTTTTACCGGAACCTTCGGTGAGCAGATGAAATCAACAACACCTGCTGACATTCCCCACCAGTAATTAAGTGCAACACCGTCTGAGCCTGCACTGTCCCATGCACCATTTTGCACAGTCTCGACAAGCTTTTTATAAAGCGCACCCCAGTTCCATATCACAGCTGTCAGATTTTCCGGCTCATCCTTTTCTATATTGACCAGTCCAAAATAGCGTGACGGTGAATTAGGTACAATCATCTCAAGACATGATACAAGATTTACTTCATTTGCCTTAAAGTCTTCAAGAATTTCCTGTTTGCTGCGCACTGTCGTCCACTCCAGCTGAATCGTTGCATTTGGATTAACCATCTTCACGCCAATCGCAAATGCATTGATATTAGCAATCATTCCACAGATCGGATAATCAGCCATATAGCCAATCTTTCCATTTTTACACAATGCTCCTGCTACAAGTCCTGATAAAAATTTTGCCTCAAACAAGCGCGCATAGTAGGTACGAATACACTGATGATTCGTGTCAACAGAACAATTTAAAATCTTGACAGATGGATTTTTTATCGCTGTCTTTATACTGCCTTCAAGAAACTGCGGCGTTGTTGTAAATATAATGTTGCATTTTTTTTCAATTGCATCATCAAGTGTATTTTCAAGTTCTGCTCCCTGTGAAACATCATTATAAGAGATTGTTTCAACCTTTCCCTTAAATTGTTCCTCAAGATACATTCTTCCAAGTTCATGACCATATATCCATGCAGAATCCTGTGGATTTTTATCATGTACAAATGCAATCTTTAAATACTTTGTTCCTGGAGACAACAGATAATCAAACAGATTTTTCTTTGGTGCCTCCTGTGGCTCTGTCTTAATCTCAGAAGGATTTCCCTTTGCCTGAAGCAAAATCTCATCCCACATCTTTACAAGCTCTGATTTGATCTGAGATGGGAGCTTTTCCTCCTGATGAGGATCACATGGATATAGCTCCAAATACATCAAAAAGGCATCTGCTGTCGGAATCGGCGGTCGTTCTCCTCCCTTTTCCTTATACACCTTTTCAAAGCGCACATACAAAGAACGAACCTCCATACGGTCATCATCTGTCCATTTATAATCTACTTCAAATCCAAGCTTTTCCAATAAAGTCCTATAACTTCCAAGCTTACTTAACACAATGTAATTAACCTTAGAGCACTTATAAAATGCCAGAAACTCAAAGTACAGGCGGTTCTCTGGCTCATCTGTCCTCTTTGGAATAATACGAGTTACATTACCCTGCACACTAGGTGCACCGCAAAACTTTAATACACTGACACGCTTATTACCCTCTAATACATAGTAGCGGTTCATAAACTCATAACACTTAATCGGATCATGTATTCCCTCTTCCAAATGGGCATTATAAAGAGTCTGCCACTTGGCTGCAAACTCCGATTCATCATCGAGCAGCGGCATAAAGTTCGGTGCAAATGCAGTACGTCTTCCTGCCGTAAATGTTCCCACAATCATTTCCGATGGAATGGAACAAATTCCCAGATCTTCCTCTGCCACCACATCCGTATGAGACAAAAGCTCCTCAAGCACCTGCAAATACGGATATTTTCCTTCCGACAGATATCTTGCATAGCTTCTCTCACCCTTTTTCAGCGCCTTCTGATAATCCTCTCTTGCCATATTCAGCCACACACCTTTCTGTTCTCTAAGTCTCTTGCTCTTTGCAACTTTATTTTACATCATTTTATCTGCTGTTACAAGTATTCTTAAGAAAACCTTTCAATCCTTATGAATCCGTGTTTTTTCTTGCTTTTTTTTAAGAAACAAAGTACAATAAAATTAACTTATGCATCAGGAGGACTTATTATGAAAAAATCTCATTTCATTCCTGCTTTTTTACTTTCTGCAGCACTTTTATCTGGACTTGCAGGATGTAAAAAAGAAACTGAATATTATAATCCAAACGCACAGACCTCATCTGTGACAGAAACACAAACTGAACTGCAAACAGAACATTCCACACAAGCTTCTACAGAAGAATCTACTGAGGCATCCACTGAGGCTTCTACTGAAGAAAGCACCGAAGCTTCCACTGAAGAATCCACTGCTGCCCATGTTGTTTCCAAAGAACTTGCTGTAGGTGACATTTGGTATGTAAATACCGATTCCCTTAATATCCGCGATTACCCTTCTACTGAAGGCAATAAAATTGGGGAGCTTTATCGCGGTGAGGAAGTTCGAATCCTTGCTCTTGCAGAAAATGGATGGGTTCAGATTCACAGTGCAACAATGGACGGCTATGTAAAAGCAGATTTTCTTGTATCTTCTCCAGATCAGGTAGATGGTGCAGCGGCAGATGCCGCTGCATCTGCTGCGCCAGCCTCAAACGAAACATCAAATGCAAACACATCTTCTTCAAACGGACATATTGTGTGCATTGATGCAGGTCATCAGCAGGCAGGCATCAGCGAACAGGAACCAAACGGTCCAGGCTCTTCTGTAATGAAGGCTAAGCTTACTACTGGAACGAGCGGCGTAGCTACTGGTCTTGCCGAGTATCAATTAAACTTAGATGTCTCTCAAATGCTTCAACAGGAGCTTTTAAACCGTGGCTATCAGGTTGTGATGATTCGTACAACAAATGACTGCGCTATGAGCAATGCTGAGCGTGCTGTATACGCAAATGAAAGCGGTGCTGAAATCTTTGTCCGCATCCATGCAAACAGCTCCAATGATCCTTCTGTAAATGGCGCTATGTTCTATGCTCCATCATCAGCAAATTCTTATCTGTCTGCTGATGTAATATCTGCAAGCAACACACTTGCTTCTACGATGCTTTCTTTTTATTGCTCCACAACAGGTCTTGCAAACAAAGGAGTTCTTCAGGATGATAATATGACAGGTATCAACTGGTGTACTATTCCTGTCACAATCGTAGAAATGGGATTTATGTCTAACCCTGAGGAAGACCAAAAGATGGCAAATCCTGAGTTTCAGGCTGTAATTGCACAGGGTCTTGCAAACGGTATTGACGCTTACTTTGGGAGATAATTGATTATGGCTGTTCAGATCTATTACCAACTGATCCGTGACATCGTAATTGACGAACAGCTGCTTTCCATGCTGCAGCCGCAGCGCAGAAAGCAGCTGTTTTCTTTTCGTTTGGAATCTGATCAAAAACGCTGCGCAGCAGCCGGGCTTCTTCTTTGGAAACATATTTATCATAAGCACCCAGAGCACTTCACCGTCTCTTACAATGCATCCGGAAAGCCCAGTGTAGCAAATGCGCCTTTTTTTAATCTCTCACACAGCAATGATTTTGTCATGCTTGCCGTGAGTGACACCCCTGTTGGATGTGACATTGAAAAGCTTCATAAAACTGTCCTTTCACACCATGTTTTTCATCCAAATGAGCTTGATGCACTTTCTAATCTTCCTTCAGGAGATATACAAAACCATGAGTTTCTTCGCCTGTGGACAGCAAAAGAAGCCTTCTTAAAAGCCATAGGCACAGGTATTGATGCAAAAGCTTCCTCATACGATTTTAGTAAAAGCAATACCATCTCTCTTGATGATGGTTCATTTTGGAAACTCGAACATCATACAGTTTGCGATTTTCCTGACTATCTTTCATGTGTTTGCTATAAATGCTTGCAATAAAAAGAAATATCATTTACACTTTAAGCATTACAAGTCAGGCGTTCACATTACACCTGCCCTATGTTTTATTATTCAGAAACGAGGATTGTTTTTATGACTGCTTATGCTCATCTGTTACTGTATTTCTTTTTCTACAGCTTTGTCGGCTGGATTTGGGAATCCAGCTATGTATCTATT
This sequence comes from Anthropogastromicrobium sp., assembly GCF_037349415.1. Classification (NCBI taxonomy): domain Bacteria; kingdom Bacillati; phylum Bacillota; class Clostridia; order Lachnospirales; family Lachnospiraceae; genus Anthropogastromicrobium; species Anthropogastromicrobium sp. The sequence goes on along the minus strand of NZ_JAXWCK010000037.1, from coordinate 14,911 downwards.
CTCACAAAACGGCTGACGAACCGAGGTTTTTTAACTGGTCCAATGCTTCCGATCTATGGAAGCGGCGCTGTAGTCATGCTCTGTGCCACCTACCCGGTGCAATCGTCCGACATTGGTATTTTTCTGCTTGGACTTATTGTTGCCACAATACTTGAATACGTTACCGGTGTCGTTATGGAAACACTTTTTCAGGTGCGTTACTGGGATTACAGTGACAAAAAGTTTAATATACAGGGACATATCTGCCTAAGCTCCTCGCTTGCATGGGGTGTTTTTACACTTCTTTTGATACGCGTCGTTCATCCACGCATATCAGCTTTGTTGGAAAAGATTCCTCAAAACGTATGCTTTAGTGCTCTTGTTGTAATCACGATAGTATTTGCCATCGACTTTGCTTCCTCCTTCCATGCTGCTATGGATCTGCGTCAGATTCTTGAATCTATTACTAATCTAAAATCAGATGCAGAAAAGCTTCGTGAACGCTTTATTGTACTTACTGATTCCGTAAGCGAGACGCTTCGCGATAAGATTGGCACTATAAAAAAGCCGGAGAGTTCTCGTATTGAGGAATTTCAGACTTCTGTTTCTGAATGCCTCGAAAAGCTTTACTCTCTTGTTCCAAAGGAAAAAACAGCCGATGTTATTCGACTCAAAGAACGCTTTGCCTATTTAGGTGAACTGAAAAATGCTATCTCAAAGCGTATGGATTTTCGTAAGATTATCCTTTTAAAAGGAAACCCAATGCTTACTTCAAAAAAATATGCCGATGCCCTTAATTCCTTAAAAGAGCAGATTGGACTTAATAAAAATAAATAAGAAAAAGGCCACAAAAAAACGATGACGCATATCTTAAAAAGCGTCATCGTTTTTCTATAAGCTTACTAAATCTTTATAAAGTAATTCCAATATAAGCTGCTGCAAGTTTTACAATATAAGTTATAAACTTGATCAAATACTCTTCAATACGCTCTAACAAGCTATATTGAACTGTCGATTCTTCTTGTACAGCAACCTCTGTCTGTGAAACACTTTCTTCTGTCTGTTCTTGTGTCTGTTCTTCAGTTTCAAATGTCTCAGTCTCATTTAATTCCTCTGCTTCATGAGATTCCTGTTCTTCAGTCTGTGTACTTTCTGGCTCTGTATCAGCTGAATAAATATTTGTTTCATCAACAGTTACTTCCTCAGCCTGATACTGACTAAGAGCTACATTCATCAAGTCTGCTGTATAGCTTGCACTGCTGTAAACTGCAGTTGAATTATATTTCCAATTCAATACGCCTTTTTCAACATAATAAGATTTACCATTGTAAATGCAGCTTCCAGTATAATTCCAGTTGACCTGTCCCTTTGTAATGTAATACCATACGCCGCTGTGCTGACAAAGACCTGTATAGTTCCAGTCTAACGCACCATTTTTTATGTAAAACCAAATCGTATCATACTGACAAAGGCCAGTATACTCCCAATCAACTGAACCTTGTCTTACATAATACCATACTCCATTATACTGAGCTAACCCAGTATAACTCCAATCTGCTGTTCCACCCTTCACATAATACCAGCTGCCATTATAAACTGACAAACCTGAATATGCAGTATTACGTACACCTTTTTGAACATAGTACCAGTTTCCACCATTATAAATAAGACCTGAATAGCTTGTATTCTGCACACCATTGATTAAATACACCTGATCACTTCCAGATGCTGCAAAACCAGTATAGCTTGTGTCAACCTGATTATTAGTATAATAGCGCCATACCCCATCCGAATCCTTTAAAAGACCATTTTTACTGGTAACAGTATTTTGTCCTGCATATGCAGTCTGACTAAAGACTGGATACAAGAATACACAATCTGCACTAGTCGTCCATTTTCCACTTGGAATATGAGTATTTCCAAATTTCTTTGTTCCAAATGCTGCTGATGAGTATGTTTCTGAACCTACTAAGAAAAAGTCGTACATAGTGGTAGATTGATCATCCCACGTAGCGTCTACTGCATACCATACGCCATTTTCCATTTGAATATAATTCCACATATGATATTCTCCACTGTCTGTTACACCAGTAACAAGCACACATGGAATACCATATTTATTGCACTGGAGCTTCATCATCTTTGCATATCCAGCACAAACGGTTTCAATCTTTCCATCACCATCTGCGTCATAATATAGACTATATGGCGTTTGATAATACGGATTTCCAATATTTTGCGTACTATTTTCATAGCTGACCATACTGCAAATCTTGTCATGAACTGCCTTTACTTTATCATATGTAGTTGCATTTGCTGGAAGCATAGCATCAATCTGTGATTTTGTTCCATCAAACAATGGATTCACGTTACTTGCTGTAAGTGCCCCAGTATCCTTAGTAGGTGTTATAGTAAATGTACTTCCTGCAAGCTCAAGATCTGTTATAATACTTGTTTCGCCTTCCTCAAACCACGGTGTATATACACTATAACCAATAGTATATTTTGCACCTGAAAGCCATACTAACTCTGGATGATCATATGTCAATGCTAAATATGCTGGAGTTACATAACTGCCAAGCCATGCAAAAATTGCCTGCTTTGTTTCTTCTGAATATACTGCCTTACCATTTGTCCCCTTTGTTACCTTCTGATTTTCAAAAATTTTTGTCAGGTTCAGCTTCATCTTTGCTGTACTGGCACTACTTTTATTTGCTTCGTAAATCGCATTATAGATACGCTTAGATGTTGCATCAAGCTGATCATAATAGTTTCCAGTTGCTGTACTGATTCCTGCCATTCCTAAATAAATTGGATTTCTGTCTACTATCATATCAAATGAAAATGTCTTTACAAACTCATCTCCAATTTCATAAATATCAGAATCCATATCTTCATCAGTTGAATCTACAAATGCATCCGTTGAGCACTCAGTTGTCTCATCCTCACTATTAGATTCCTGTACCAGTTCTGGCAAATTCTCATTTACTGTTTCCTGAGTCTGCTCTTCTATACTTTCACTTGCCGTTTCCTGAGTTTGTTCTTGTGTACTTTCGCTTTCTACTTCCTGAGTCTGTTCTTGTGTACTTTCGCTTTCTACTTCCTGAGTCTGTTCTTGTGTACTTTCGCTTTCTGCTTCCTGAGTCTGTTCTTCTATACTTTCAGTTATCGTTTCTGACGTCAGTTCTAATATTTCGGGATCAGTACCATTAACTAGTTCCTCTGATAACTCAGAAGATGATTCTGACAACATTTCCTGACTTAGTACTTCCTGCGATGTCTGTTCTTCTTGTGCATAAGTTGCCGATCCTGCCAACATAACCAAAGCAGTAAACAATGATGCGGCTCGTTTCAATAATGCCTTATTTTTTCTCATCCAGTACTCCCTCTTTCTATTGTATCTCTAGACAATTACTTCTTAATACTAAAAAATCACAGAGTTTCCCCTGCAATTTTTAACTGCAGCTGGCTGACATTTTACAGTCCCTATAGCTTTGCGTCACTGCCTTTCGACAGCTTTGCCAAACTTTTTTTGTGAAAAATCATCAAATGACTCTCCATTGTAACCTATCTCCATTTTTATTAGTATCACGCATCGCCTTTTCTGTCAATAACTTTCTTCCAGATTCTTAACAATATGACTCTTTTCAGTGCTTGACAGGCAATTTAAGCTTGTCTTATAATAAATTATAATACAAGCGCACACTTCACTATGGGGCAAAAAGTTTCACCCTATTTTTCATTATATCATTTTTCCCCTGTGAAAAAAAGTCTTATTTGCGCGGAAATGAGGTTTTTATGAAACATTACGATATTATTATTATCGGCGCCGGTCCTGGCGGTATTTTCTCCGCATACGAACTGGCAACCAAACGCCCTGATTTAAAAATCGCTGTATTTGAGGCTGGAAATCGTCTTGAGAAAAGAAAGTGCCCAATTGACGGCAAGCGCGTAACAAAATGTATACACTGCAAAACCTGTGCTATCATGAATGGCTTTGGCGGTGCCGGTGCTTTCTCTGATGGAAAATATAATATTACGAATGAATTTGGCGGCACACTTTACGAGTACATCGGAAAAAACAAAGCAACGGAACTTATGGAATATGTTGATGAAATCAATATGGCCTACGGTGGCGAGGGCACACGCCTATACTCTTCTGCAAATTCCAGCTTTAAACGTGTCTGTCTGCAGAACAACCTTCACCTTCTTGAGGCATCTGTCCGTCATCTCGGAACAGACAAAAACTATGAAGTTCTCAGTAACCTTTATAATTTGTTAAAAGACAAGGTTAGTTTCTATTTCATGACACCAGTTCAGAATGTTGCAATCATGGATAATGGTGACTATGAGATTATTACAGAGAATGAGACATATACATGTGAGAAATGTATTATCTCCGTTGGTCGAAGTGGAAGCAAATGGATGGAGCAAATCTGCCATAACCTTGAAATTCCAACAAATTCAAGCCGTGTTGACATTGGTGTTCGCGTAGAGCTTCCTGCTGAGGTATTTGCCCCGATCACAGATGAGCTCTATGAAAGTAAGATTGTATACCAGACTGAAAAATATCAGGATCGTGTGCGTACCTTCTGCATGAATCCAAAGGGCGCTGTAGTTACAGAAAATACAAATGGTATTATCACAGTAAACGGGCACAGCTATGAAAATCCTGCCCTTCACACAAAGAATACAAACTTTGCTCTGCTTGTTTCCAAACACTTTACTGAACCGTTTAAGGACAGCAATGAATACGGTGAGAGTATAGCTCGTCTGTCTAACATGCTTGGAGGCGGCGTTATGGTTCAGCGCTTTGGTGATTTGATCCGCGGTCAGAGAAGTAACCCTAAGCGTATCGCAGAGTCTTTCCTTACACCAACTCTTGATGCTACACCAGGCGATTTAAGCCTTGTAATGCCAAAGCGTATTCTCGATGGCATCATTGAGATGATTTATGCGCTTGACAATATTGCTCCTGGTACTGCAAACGATGACACACTTCTCTATGGTGTCGAAGTTAAATTTTACAACATGGAGGTTCAGATCGACAATCATCTTGAGACTCGCCACAAAAATCTCTTTGTAATCGGTGACGGCAGCGGTGTTACTCACTCTCTGTCCCATGCATCTGCAAGCGGCATCTATGTTGCACGCCATCTGCTCGGTGAAATTGAATAATTAAAGAAAAGAGCCTCTGGGGACATGTACTGTCCCCGATGGCTCTTAGTTACTTTCTGACTTTAACAATGCCTGATAAATATCTCTTTTGCTGACACCGCGATCCTTCGCAACCTGCTTCATCGCATCCTTGCGGTTCATATCTTCATACAGCGCCATGTGCTCTTCAATTGTCATTTCTTCCCATGACTGCTGTTTTTGCTTATTTAAATCTTCTCTGTCAGCTCCCTCAATGATAATTACGCACTCACCTCTCGGCTCCTCTATGTCTCGATAATGAGCTAATGCACCATCTAACGTATCTGCATAGACAGTCTCATGTTTTTTAGTAAGCTCTCTGCATATACGAACCTTTCTTGATCCGAGTGTCTTAAAAAGCTCCTCAAGCGTCTTTACGAGGTGATGAGGTGCTTCATAAAGAATAATAGTTCTTGTCTCATCCTGTAATTCCTCAAGAATTTGCGCACGCTGCTTTTTATCTGCTGGAAGAAATGCCTCAAATGCAAATCTTCTTGTAGATAAACCAGACATAGTAAGTGCGGTTATACATGCAGCAGGGCCGGGAAGAGATGTCACCTTAATCCCTGCCTCATAACATTTTTGAACCAGAACCTCACCTGGATCAGAAATGCCTGGCGTTCCTGCATCTGTAATGCAGGCAATATTTTTGCCATCCAGCATCAAACCAACCAGATATTCAGCCTTATCATATTTATTGTATTCATGATAGCTTGTCATTGGCGTATGAATATCAAAATGATTCAGAAGCTTTTGACTATTTCTTGTATCCTCTGCTGCAATAAGATCTACTTCCTTTAGCGTGCGCAGCACGCGAAATGTGATATCCTCAAGATTTCCAATCGGAGTTGCACACAGATAAAGCATTCCTGCCATAACTTTCTTCCTTCCATTTTCATGTTTGTATCTTTTCAGAGCCTTCCGTGAATCATTTTGATCTGTTTGCTCTCTTGTCCATCTTCATCAAACAATACAAGAGGCGCTTCGACACGAATCTGCGTATTGCCGCCACGGATTCCTTCTATCAACACCAGATTAGCCTCCTGCGATGCCTTTGGATGCACCATACAAAGGCGCCTAGGTGACATTTTATATTGCTTCATCAGACATATGATATCTCCAAGACGATATGGTCGGTGCACCATATACATACGTCCTCCGGCCACCAATACATTCGCACTCTCACGAATCACATCCTCTAAGCTGCATAAAATTTCATGACGCGATACTGCCTTACTGTAATCAGCACCTACAAGGCCGCTTCCACCTGCCATATACGGTGGGTTGACTGTAACTACGTTAAAAACACCTTTTCCAAAAAGAGTCTTTGTATTTTTCAAATCACCACAGATAATTGATACCTTATCCCCTAGATGATTTAACACCACACTTCGAGATGCCATTTTTGCAACTTCCTCTTGGATCTCTAGACCAGTAAAATGCGATGCCGCTGTCTTTGCCGTCATTAAAATAGGAACCACACCTGTCCCCGTACAAAAATCCAGCACACGCTCTCCCTCAGAAGCCTTTGCAAACCACGATAAGAGCACTGCATCCACGCCATAGCAGAAACGTCCCGGATGCTGAATCAGCATTAACCCATTGCGCTCTAAATCGTCTAATCTCTCACCTGGCTTAAGCTCACTTATCATTAAGCTTAGACCTTCCTTCCCTCTTGTCAAGCCTGTCTAAATCTTCAAGCTCCTTTAATTCCTTATCGGACAGCTGCGTTTTTTCCCTTCTCTTATGAGGACGGAATTTCAGCTGAGAAACCTTGTATTCACGAATTTCCTTCTCATCCTTATTTACGGTAACGATGACTTTTACTTCCTGGCGAAGCACACTTACACTGGAAACCTCTCCCTTTAGTCCGTCATCTGTCGTCACATAATCACCTACACTTGGAAGCTTACTGTTTAAATACTCGTATGTCTCCTCCTCGTTCTTTAAACAACACATCAATCGTCCGCAGACACCGGAAATTTTCACAGGATTTAAAGACAAATTTTGTTCCTTTGCCATCTTGATAGAAACTGGCGCAAATTCTGATAAATATGAATTACAGCACAATGGTCTTCCGCAGCTGCCAATTCCACCAATAATCTTTGCCTCATCACGCACACCAATCTGACGAAGTTCAATACGAGTACGAAATACCGATGCCAGATCCTTTACAAGCTCACGAAAATCAACTCTTCCATCTGCCGTAAAGTAAAAAAGAACCTTATTATTGTCAAACGTATACTCTGCATCAATAAGCTTCATATCAAGACCATGCTTTGCGATTTTTTCCTTACAGATCTTAAATGCATCCTTTTCCTTCTGTCTGTTTTCATCTGCAACTGCATCGTCTTGTGGTGTAGCAATACGAATTACTGGCTTTAATGGCTGAAACACCTTTTCTTCATCCATATCTTTCACGCCAAGCACAACATAGCCATACTCAACGCCTCTTGCTGTCTCTACAATAACATGCATTCCCGTTGTAATATCCATATCAAGCGGATTAAAATAATACACCTTTCCGGCTCTGCGGAAACGCACACCGATGACCTTTATCATAATTTTTCCAAACCTTTCCTATTTCTGGCACTCTCTGATCGTCAGCCACAAAAGCTCCAGCGTAAGCTGGAAATTTACATTTGCGTCCAGTCTGGCTGACGCGGTATTTATAGCCTCCAGAATGCGGTTTATTTCATTATAACCACATGTCTGAGCAACCTTATTGATTGCGCTGTACTCCTCTGCAAAGATCAGAAGATTCGGATCTCTTGTTGCCTTAAAGATCAGAATATCCCGATACCACATCTGCATAAAACCAAAGCAGTCCTTAATGCTCAGTTTATATTCCTCAAGCTTTGCAATACTTTCAAGTAGCTCTGAAAATGGCATCTTAGAGGCTGTCTTTAATAATAGCATAATCGTCTGAATCATTGAAATAAAATCATCCGACTGTGCCAACTTCAATCCCTTTCCGATATTTCCCTGTGAGAATTTTTCAAGTGTTGGAATCTTATCCTCATCCACACCTTTTTCTCTCATGTACGAAGTAAATGCTTCTGACTCAACTGGCTTCATATTCAGTACAATGCTTCTTGAAAGAATTGTTTCAAGCATTGATGCTGCATTTGTTGTAAGCAATAAAATAATACCATAAGCCGGAGGCTCCTCTATTGTCTTTAAAAGAGCATTCTGTGCCTGAACAGACAGCTTTTGCGCCTCGTCTACAATATAAATCTTATACGGACTGCAATATGGCTTAATCTGGATATCTCCGATAATCTGAGTTCTGACGTCATCTACACCGATTACCGTTGGCTTCTCATGACCTGGAAAAATTACATCAGGATGATTACCGCTCAAAAATTGTGTGCATGAATGGCACACGCCGCACGGTCTGTTGGCAGGTTCTGCCTGACACTCCAATGTCTGTGCAAATGCCTTCGCCGCCGTCATCTTTCCAAGACCATCCTCTCCGCTTATGACATAGCAGTGTGATACCTTCCCTGAAGAGATCGCATGTAAAAAATGTTCCTTTATCTGTTCATTTCCGATTAATTCTGAAAAACCGCCTGCATGCATATCAAAATCGCCTCCCATCTTATCGTAACGATCCATTTTTCTGTTTATGAACTGCATTTATCATAGCACAACTTTAATAAATAGTCTAGTTACAGTTCATGTTCAATGTATGATAAAACTTCTTTAAGACAGCACTCTCTATCCTCATTCTTAAAGCGTTTTATAATATTTGCAGCCTTTAGCTTTTCTTCAGAAAAATCGGCCTGATCAGCCAAAAAGCGTCTGCACATCTCCTCATATTTTGCAGTTTTTTGCGTGCGCTCTCTTGCAATAGCCCGCTCTAAGCGGAGCCCATCCTCTACCTCAAGATACACAGGAATCATAGTTTCTGCTCCAAAATGCGCACGAATCGGCACATACGATTCAAGTGTTCCAATTGTCATATAAACAGAATTATCATCAAACTGTCCATCGTCTGCTGTTGCATAAATCCAATCACCGTATACGGTATGGTAAACACGCTTTTCTATAATTTTTCCTTCGTTTTCCATTTGGGCAATCTCACTGTCTGTCACAAAGAAATATTCTCTTCCATTTTCTTCGTGATCGCGTATCGGTCTCGTCGTATACAATATGATTTCCTTTGGTGAAGGATTAAGTTTTTCCTTTACTTTTCTGTAGATAGTATCTTTTCCAGATGCACTCTTTCCCATAAAATAGATAATTTTCATATCTTCTTTTCCTTTTTGTTGTTTGTACCATTTAACTTCTGTTTTTATGTTATTAATTTTCAATGACAAGGATCGTTTCTCCAGTTTCATCCTCCATGCCGTACAGTTCCATGCCACTTGTCCTATAGTAACGAACAATTTCAAGCAATTCCTCGCTGATTTTTTCTCCTGGCATCAAGAACGGACAACCCGGTGGATAAACATAGACAGTCTCGGCACTGATTTTTCCAACAGATTCAAAAAATGGTACCGGAATTACAGGCGCCTCTGCTGCTTCTAGCGGCAGCATAACCAGTTCAAGCGGCACAAATGCAGAAGGATACGCACTCGTTGTTCTCTCCCATACTAGAGAGCCGCATTCCAACTCATCATTAATTTCGCTAAGTGCCGCCTCAAGACGCAAAAAGCCTTCTTCTGTATCTGTCAGCATTGTCATAAGAATTACATAATCGGGCGCTGACATTTCCGGCTGAAGATGATAGCGGTCGCGCAAAATTTCATGCAGCTTTCTTCCTGCATTCTTGTATCCTTTTGCGCCAAACACAATTTTTGTATAATCTGCAATCGGAATACCAATCATGTCTGCGCTTTTTATTTTCGGATAAAGAAACCACAGTTGTTTCCATGACTCGCTTCGTTCATAGAAAAGCTGCAGTCTGTCAGTCAGCATTTGTAGCTTTTTTTTGCCTTCGCCTTGCATATAGCGCACACAAAGATCCATTCCTGCCATCAAAACATAAGATGGACTAGATGTCTCAAATATATGAAGGGCACGCTCAATTTTTTTTACCGAAACTCTGTCGCTGCATATATGAAATGCTGCACTCTGTGTCAGACACGGAAGTGTTTTGTGAAGGCTCTGAATGACAATATCTGCGCCCTCACGCACTGCACTATATGGAAGATACGTCTCTTCCTGATTAGCACCATGATTAGCATATGGAAGATGTGCGCCATGTGCTTCATCCACAATCAAAACTCCGCCATGTACATGTACCACATCTGCGATTTGCCGTATATTTGATACAATTCCTTCATACGTCGGCGATGTCAGGATCACTGCCGCAATTTCTGGGGATTGCTCATAAGCTTTTTCCACATCTTTGGGGATAATTTGACCACTTATACACAAGTTATCCACATTTTGGGGATAAATATATGTTGGTTTTAGTCCTCTGAGCATTATTGCATGGGCAACACTCTTATGAGTGTTTCTTGCTACCGCAACTGTAGCTCCCTGTGGACACGCCGCATAAATAGCTGCTAATATTCCACATGTTGAACCATTAACTATGTAATATGACTTCTTTGCCCCTACTGCATTAGCCATGCGCGCCATACCTTCTTCAAGAATACCATCTGCATGATGCAGATCATCAAATCCGTCAATCTCAGTAATGTCAATATCATACACATCCGAAATCCAATCCACTTTACGTTTATGCCCCGGCATATGAAATGGGTATGCATCACTCTTTGCATACTCTCTTAGTTTTTCATAGATTGATTGATCCTGCATATTTTTCTCCTTTTCTGTAACCGCTTTCCCAATCCACTACATTCATCATCTCTGTATGATTCAAAAAAGCCTTCAGATTATGAGCACAGATTTTTGCAACACGCTCCTCTACCTGTGGTGTATGACCAAAGCTAATTCCCGAAACATGTGGTGTTATAAGTACATTCTTCATGCCCCACAGCAAATTATCACTAGGCAGCGGCTCTGGATCTGTCACGTCAAGCACAGCCCCTGAAAGATAGCCTTCTTCGAGCAATTGAATCAAATCTGGCTGAACAATTAAACTTCCTCTTCCGACATTTACAACTAGTCCGCCCTTTTTCATTTTGCGAAGACGTCCTTGATTTAACAAATGTGTCGTCTTAACTGTCTTTGGCAGGCAGCCAATCACGATATCTGCACGGCAAATCTGCTCATCTAATGCATCAAGCGTATACACCTCATCAAACCATTCAGATGCAAATTTTGCAGTTCGTCTGATACCTATCGTATAGACATCAAATGCGCTCAGACGCTTTGCAATATTAGTTCCAATATCGCCTGTGCCTAAAATAAGCGCAGTCTTTCCCATCAGTGCCTGCTCACTTCCTGCATCCTGCCACAGACGTTTTTGCTGATGCTCAATATAACTAGGAAATTTGCGATACATTGTCAATATTCCACCAAGAACATACTCTGAAATAATCCCTCCAAATGCACCTGACATACTACACAGCATAACATTTCTTGGAAATCCTGGCTGCTGCGTATATTTTTCTACGCCTGCATTAGATGACTGAACAAATTTCAGCTTTGGTGCAGAAGCTATCTCTTCAATAGACGGATTTCCAATTATGATATCTGCCTCTTTCAAAAAAGCATGATATAGTTTCTCATCTCTTTTATCATCTATCGTGTACGCATCTTTGAAGAAAAACAAAGCGTCTGGTGCTGCTTTTTTTAGCTCCTCTTGATGTTCTTTTTGAAATGGAACTGTTACTAGTATCTTCACTATGCTTCCTCCTATCTTCTATGAAACTACTGTACCTATTTTTTCACATCTGACATCCACGCGATATCCTCGCTGATTCTTTTGATTTCTTCTGGCAAATGATAGGCATACGCTGCTTCTGGGTAAAGATAGGCATGCAGCTGCACCACATTATCTGCCAATTCTCTTGCCACAACTGCATCTTTTACACCTTTTGTCAAATCATATATCTGCCCCAGATACTCACCTGCCTCATATTGGAATGGAAAAGAAATACTTTCTTCAATTTCAAAATCACCCGCCTGAAATGCGAGATTTCCTAATTCCAGCATTGAAAGATTTGTTGCAATACTATCCATACCGATTGATACGGCTCTAACAACTGTCGTTGGCTTTGTCAAAATCAATTCCTTAACCTTTTTCAGACATCTTTCAATAATCATTCGCTGATTACCAGTTCGCCCAACATCACCTAATCCGGCATAACGTACACGGCAAAATGCCACTGCCTGTGTTCCTGTCAGATTATATGTCCCGCTTCCATCAAGCTGTTCTGACCAGATTCCTGTCTGCTGATTCACTTCCGTCAGATATCCATTCATATAGCGAATTACCTCTGGATTTTCAATTGATACCTCAATACCGCCAAGCGTATCAACTACCTGTGCCGCTGCCAGCCAGTTTAACACAATATAATCCTTAATATTTAAATCAAGGTTTCGATTAATCATGCTGATCATATCTGCAATATCAGTATAACAAAGCTGTGAATTGGCCTTATCATAAAGTCTGCCCTTATGATAGCTTCCAGGATTCTCCAGGCGAAGAAGTGTATCACGAAGAACAGATATCAGACGAATTTTTCCTGTGCTTTCATTGATGCTCACAATCATGATAACATCTGCGTTCGCACCTCTATCGATACGCTTTTGATCCCTCGCATCTACACCAACCAACAAAATATTTCGATAATCTGAAATAAGTTCATCGTAATCAACTACTTCACTTCCCGTTATTGTCCCTTGCGCGTCTGTTACCTCAACAACATTTGTTCCATGATCTGCAACAAATACCTCCTGAAGCAAATCACTCTGCTTCGCACGCGCATAACTTCCTATCACATACGCACCTGCTAAAAGCAGCACGATAAACGCTGCCTCCAGCCAAAACAACGGTTCCCTGTGCTTTCTTTTTCTGTTTCCCATACACAATCTCTTTTCTTATGGGCCAGTTTCCGCATCACTTAGCTGCGGTTTGCGCCATTACTCCTACTATATGCATGAGAAACAGATTTTATACATTTGCCAGTAAGCATGAAATTATCTGAATCTAGCGTTCTAGGCGAACTGTATCACAAATTGTTGCACCTCCAACAACTACATCACCATCATAAAGCACAACAGCCTGTCCTTTTGTAATGGCACGCTGCGGCTCATCAAATATAACGTGAATACGTTTTTCGTCAAGTTGCTCTACTGTTGCTGGCTGCTCAGTATGGCGATAACGCACTTTCGCTTTCACACGCATTTTTCCTTCAATTTTAGGAACAGAAATCAAATTTAAGTCATCTGCAATCAGTTCACTTGAAAACAAATCAGCCTCATCTGTCAAAATCACCTGATTTTTTTCCTTATCTATTCCATAAACATACATAGGCTTTGCAAGCGCCAGTCCTAATCCCTTACGCTGTCCAATAGTATAATTGATTATTCCCTTATGACGGCCAAGAACATTGCCTTTTCGATCTACAAAATCACCTTCTGGATATTCCTTTCCCGTATACTGACGAATAAAATCTGTATAGCTTCCAGAAGTTACAAAGCAGATATCCTGACTGTCATGTTTACGAGCATTTATTAAACCCTGCGCCTCAGCAATCTCCCTTACCTTAGGCTTTGGCAGCTCTCCTAGCGGAAACTGCGTGTGCATAAGCTGCTCCTGTGTAAGACTGTAAAGCACATAGCTTTGATCCTTATTGGCATCTAATCCCTTCTTTAAAAGATAACGACCTGTTGCCTCATTGTATTCCACGCGTGCATAATGACCTGTTACAACGATATCATAACCCATAAGCTTAGCACGCTCATATAATTCCTGAAACTTAATATAGCGATTACAATCAATACAAGGATTTGGTGTACATCCATTCTCGTAAGCATCCACAAATCGCTTCATGACATGCTCCTCAAACTGACCTGTAAAATTATAAAGAAAGTGGCGAATCCCAAGCGTACAAGCTACACTTCTCGCATCGCTCACATCATCAAGTGAACAACATGTATTTTCTCGTTTTATTCCATCACCAGTTTCATTAAAGGTTTTGATCGTAATTCCAATACACTCATATCCTTTTTCCTTCATCAAATATGCCGCAACGGAGCTGTCTACACCGCCGCTCATCGCTATGACCGCCTTCTGATTCATTGCTTTCCTTCCTTTCTTCATCTATACACTTATTGTCCTATTATACCGCAAAAGTTTATTTTGAGTTCATTTTGTGTAAAAAAAAATAACCAACGTTATCCGTTGATTATTTGAAGTTGCGGGGGCCGGATTTGAACCAACGACCTTCGGGTTATGAGCCCGACGAGCTTCCAGACTGCTCCACCCCGCGATATTATAGAGTGTTGTTCTTTTTCAAGAACCAATGGATGGAGGTGGATTCGAACCACCGAAGCAAGTTGCAGCAGATTTACAGTCTGTCCCCTTTGGCCACTCGGGAATCCATCCATTTAAATGGGGCCTATAGGGCTCGAACCTATGACCCTCTGCTTGTAAGGCAGATGCTCTCCCAGCTGAGCTAAGACCCCAAATATTTAATTGTAGCTGAAAGTTATTCAGCAAACGACCCGAAAGGGGTTCGAACCCTTGACCTCCGCCGTGACAGGGCGGCGCTCTAACCAACTGAGCCACCGGGCCTAACTTTTTACATGTACCTAAAAAACTGCACACAAACTTTTCATCTCAAACCTATTACCATTTCCTACCCTGACC
>NZ_JAXWCK010000036.1:0-115492 GCF_037349415.1 Anthropogastromicrobium sp. | reverse complement strand
AAGGTCAGGGTAGGAAATGGTAATAGGTTTGGATGAAAAGTTTGTGTGCAGTTTTTAAGGTACATATAAGTATGCGCGAGTGGCTCAGTGGTGGAGTATCGCCTTGCCAAGGCGAGGGTCGCGGGTTCGAATCCCGTCTCGCGCTTCTAAAACCTCCTGATCAAATTCAGGAGGTTTTTTGATTTAACAGCTTCGAAGAAGCGATTAAGCCCGACAGGGCGGTTTTGCGCATGATAAGCGCGGGTGAGCTGTAGCTGAGGGAAAAAGGAGAAAGATTATGAAGAAGAAGCTAAGGCGCTACATAGGCGACAGGCATTTTTACAAAATGCTGCTTGCAATTGTTGTACCGATTATCATTCAGAATGGCATTACCAATTTTGTCAGTTTGCTTGATAATCTGATGGTTGGACGCATTGGAACAGAGCAAATGTCAGGTGTTGCAATCGTCAATCAGTTAATTTTTGTTTTTAATCTGTGTATTTTTGGTGCAGTTTCTGGTGCCGGAATCTTTACTGCACAGTTTTTTGGACATGGCGATTATGAGGGTGTGCGAAATACGTTTCGTTTTAAATTTCTCATCAGCATCGCTTTTTCTGTAATTGGTATCGCTGCATTTGTGTCAGCAGGTTCACAGTTGATCTCACTATTTCTTCATGAAGGAGGAGAGTCTGGTGATATCATGCAGACATTGAAATATGGCGAGCAGTATCTGGGTTGGATTTTGATCGGCTTGCTTCCGTTTGCGCTCAGTCAGGTATATTCGGGCACACTTCGTGAGACAGGCGAGACGATTGTGCCTATGGTTGCAGGTGTGGCAGCTGTATTTGTCAATCTGATTTTCAACTATCTCTTAATTTATGGAAGCTTTGGGTTCCCGAAATTAGGCGTTGAGGGTGCTGCAATTGCAACAGTTTTGTCTCGTTATGTGGAACTTGGTATTATCGCTGTATGGTCTCATACACATACAGATAAGGTACCATATATTAAAGGTGTATACCGCACTCTTAAGATACCAAAGGAACTGACACAGCAAATTGTGGCAAAGGGACTTCCTCTTATTTTAAATGAAGCATTGTGGGCATTTGGTATTGCTATTTTAAATCAGTGTTATTCAACAAGAGGACTGGCAGCTGTAGCCGGAATCAATATTTCCTCAACGATCACAAATTTGTTCAATGTCGTATTTATTGCTATGGGAAGTGCGCTGGCGATAATTGTAGGACAGCTTTTGGGAGCAGGAAAACTAAAGGAAGCAAAAGAAACAGATACAAAGCTTATCTTTGCTTCAGTAGCAAGCTGTTTTGTAATCGGAACAATCATGGCAATAGTTGCACCGCTGTTCCCACAGCTCTACAATACGACCGATGAAGTTAAAGAGCTCGCTACATTTTTTATTATATTCTCAGCATTTATGATGCCGTTCAATGCATTTTTGCATTCAGCTTATTTTACGCTTCGTTCTGGCGGCAAGACACTTATTACCTTCTTTTTCGATGCCGGATTTGTATGGATTGTTTCCATTCCGCTTGCCATGATGCTTTCACGTTTGACTGATATGCCAGTGCGTGTTCTTTATGCGTGCTGCACAGGAGCTGATCTGATAAAGGTTGTTATAGGCTATATTCTTGTAAAACGTGGAAAATGGGTTGTAAAAATCGTTGATAATGATTGATATTGCACAATATCCTTTTGATTCTGACATGATGTGCTCTTGAATAAAAATATGGAATAGAGTAAAATATTCATGAAAGTAATGGCTCCGTGAAACTTCTTAAAAGAGAAGCAAATGTTACTGTTTACAGGACAAAGCGGAAAAAATTGAAAGGATGGCAGGAAAATGATTAAAGGATTTAAGATGAAGCTGTACCCAGGTATGGAGGCAGAGTACGAGAAGAGACATAACCAGCTGTGGCCAGAGATGAAGGATATGATTCATGAGCATGGCGGAAAGAACTATACTATCTTCTTAGATCGCGAGACTCTGACATTATTTGGTTATATCGAGATCGAAAATGAGGAGCTTTGGGCAAAGGGCGCAGACACTGCAATCAACCGCAAGTGGTGGGATTTCATGGCAGATATCATGGAGACTAATCCAGACAACAGCCCAGTATCTATCGACTTAAAGACCGTATTCCACTTAGATTAAATCTAAAAAAACGTTTCCAGTCAAAGCGGCTGGAAACGTTTTTTTAATTATAGTCTACTTCAATTAGGCAAAGTCCCTGCGCCGGAGCAGTAGGTCCTGCAAGACTTCTTTTTTTACCCTGAAGAATTGTAATGACATCATTTGGCTGCATGCGGTGAAAGCCAACTTCAAGCAGTGTACCAGTCATAATGCGCACCATATGCTGCAAAAAGCCATCTCCGTGGAAAGAAAGTGTAAGGTAATCACCTTTTTGCTGGATGCGGATTGAATCGACTGTGCGGACAGTGCTTTTATTCATTTTGGGATTGCCGCAGAAGCTGGCAAAATCGTGCATGCCAGTCAGATAAGCGGCAGCCTGATTCATAGCAGCAATATCTGGCATTCCCTCTAATCTTGTAACGTATCGGCGGTCAAAGACAGGCTTTGTCTGACCAACATAGCAGGTATAGCAATATGTTTTTCCAGTGGCATTGTAACGGCTGTGAAAACGCTGTGAAGCTTCAGAAACCTCCAAGATAACAATGTCATCTGGAAGATAGCGATTCATATAGTCACGAATTTCACGTACAGGAAGCGTTGTGTCAAGAAGTGCATTAGCTGTCATAGCCTTTGCGTGTACACCGGCATCAGTGCGGCCGGCGCCGACTAGCTTTACAGTATCAGTATCGCACATTTTTGCAAGAACAGCCTCAATTTTTCCCTGAATCGTGTCATCAGTATGCTTCTGATGCTCCCAGCCACTGTAACGGCTTCCATCGTAGCTGATGGTAAAACGATAATTATTCATGAAAATTACTCCTATTTTGCATCAGGTCAGCTCCTATAAATGGAACTGACCTGATTGTTTATTATTTCTTATTCTTTTGATCTTTATCCAGATTACTCTGTGCAGTTGCAAGCATCAGCTTGATACGATTCAGCTGATTAACTTCTGAAGCGCCTGGATCGTAATCGACAGCGATTATATTAGATTCTGGATATTGGTGTCTGATCTCTTTAATAACACCCTTTCCAACAATATGGTTTGGCAGGCAGCCAAATGGCTGTGTGCAGACAACATTGTTGACGCCGCTGTGAATCAGCTCCATGATTTCACCTGTCAAAAACCAACCTTCACCTGTCTGATTTCCGATTGATACGAGTGGATCTGCATATTTTGCAAGATCACGAATGTCAGCAGGCGGTGTAAAGTGCTTACTCTGGGCAAATGCCTTTCGTGCTGCTTTTCTCATATATTCAAGAGCGGTAATGCCGATATTGCACATTCTGGCAGCAGCACTGCTTGTGCCAAGTTTTTCAGCCTTAAAGTTGCTGTTGTAGAAGCAGTACAGGAAGAAGTCAAGCATATCTGGCATAACAGCCTCAGCGCCCTCGCGCTCAAGAAGTTCAACAAGATGATTATTTGCTTGTGGAAGGAACTTTACTAAGATCTCACCGACAATTCCGACTCTTGGAATAACTTTATCTTCATAGATCGGAATATTATCAAAGTCGCGGATCATATCCTTAATAATGTGGTTAAAACGTGTCATGCTAGGAGCACGCTTTAAGTCATTGTTGCAGATACGTTTCCATTTTTCATGCATTGCATTGACAGAACCAGGAACCTTCTCATATGGGCGCATACGATATACGGTGCGCATGAAGATATCGCCATATACGATAGCCTGTACAGCACGGATGGCGAGAGCAGGAGTGTAGGTCATACCCGGATTTGCCTCAAGCTTACTTAAATTAAGTGAGACAACAGGAATCTGAGCCATTCCAGCCTTTTCTAGTGCACGGCGGATAAAGCCGACATAATTACTTGCACGGCAGCCGCCTCCAGTCTGAGTCATAAAGATAGCAACATGGTTAAGATCATAGCGGCCTGATAACAGAGCATCCATGATCTGGCCGACAACAATCAGTGACGGATAGCAGGCATCATTATTTACATATTTCAAACCAACATCGACAGCTGTGCGGCTTTCCTTCATGATTTCAACATTATAACCGGAGCTTCTGAGTGCAGTTTCAAGCAGATCAAAGTGGATCGGACTCATCTGCGGACAAAGAATGGTGTAGTTTTTCTTCATTTCCTTTGTGAAGAGAACACGGTTATAGGCAGAAGAAACAACATGGCGCTCAATATGCTTTTGCTCGCGGACGCGGATTGCAGAAAGCAGGGAGCGGATACGTATACGCGCTGCACCAAGGTTATTTACTTCATCAATTTTAAGGACAGTATAGATCTTTCCTGAGCCGGTCAAAATATCATTGACCTGATCTGTTGTTACGGCATCAAGACCGCAGCCAAAGGAATTTAGCTGGATCAGATCAAGATTTTCCTGTGTGCGCACAAACTGTGCAGCTGCATAAAGTCTGGAGTGATACATCCACTGGTTTAATACAATCAGACGACCATCCATCTTTGCCAGATGAGAGATGGAATCCTCTGTTAATACTGCAATACCATAGGAGGTGATCAATTCCGGAATACCATGGTTGATCTCAGGATCGACATGATAAGGACGACCAGCAAGAACAATACCGCGTTTTCCTGTCTTCTTTAAATATTCAAGAGTCTCCTCACCCTTTTTCTGGATATCTTCACGGCATTTTTGCATCTCAAGCCAGCCGGCGTGAGCGGCTTCACGAATTTCGTCCTCTGGAATGCCAAGCTTTCCAAACTCCTCAACGAGACGCTTTGTCATGATCTCCTCGTTTGTAAGAGCTAAAAATGGATTCATAAAGGTAACGTCAGGACTGCGAAGCTCCTCAACATTGTTTTTAATGTTTTCTGCATATGAAGTAACGATTGGGCAGTTGTAGTGGTTCTGCGCATCATCAAACTCTACGCGCTCATATGGAATACAAGGGTAGAAGATAAAGTGTACATTGTTGCGAAGCAGCCATGTAACATGACCATGAGCAAGCTTTGCAGGATAACACTCAGATTCACTTGGTATAGACTCAATACCCATCTCATATATAGAGCGGTTGGAATCAGGAGAGAGTACAACGCGGTAGCCAAGCTTCTTAAAGAAAACTGCCCACAGCGGGAAATTCTCATACATGTTTAATACACGCGCAATTCCAACAGTTCCGCGTTTTGCATCCTTTTCTTCAAGCGGCTCATAATCAAAAATACGATGATACTTGTAATCAAAAAGGTTTGGAATATTTTCCGTATTCTTCTCCTTGCCAAGACCACGCTCACAGCGGTTTCCAAATATGTAATGACTGCCGTTGCTGAAACGGTTGATTGTCAGAAGACAGTGGTTAGTACAGCCCTGGCAGCGTGTCAGACGTGTTGTATATTTTAAAGACAAAATGTCATTCATGGACAGCATGCTTGTCTTTGGTTCCTTATGTGACTGATAATATTCTCTTGCAACAAGAGCAGCACCAAAGGCACCCATGATTCCAGCAATGTCTGGACGGACAGCTTCACAGCCAGCAATCTTTTCAAAGCTTCTAAGAACAGCATCATTATAGAAGGTACCGCCTTGCACAACAACATGCTTTCCAAGATCAGAAGCATCATTGATTTTTATAACCTTAAATAACGCATTTTTGATAACGGAGTATGCAAGACCGGCTGAGATATCGGCAACAGTAGCACCTTCCTTTTGTGCCTGCTTTACGTTTGAATTCATAAATACTGTACAGCGAGTTCCAAGGTCGGTAGGATTTTTAGCAAAAAGCGCAGCCTTTGCAAAATCGACAACTGTATAATTTAAGGATTTTGCAAATGTCTCGATGAATGAGCCGCAGCCAGAGGAACATGCTTCATTTAACTGAACGCTGTCGACGGTATGATTTTTGATCTTAATGCACTTCATGTCCTGACCGCCGATATCAAGGATACAGTCAACATCAGGCTGGAAGAAGGATGCCGCATAGTAGTGAGCAACAGTCTCAACCTCACCCATATCAAGCTGAAGTGCTGCCTTAATAAGTGCTTCACCGTAGCCAGTGGAACATCCGTAGGCAATTGTAACGTCATCAGGCATCTGCTCATAAATTTCACGGATTGCGCGAACAGTTGTTGAGAGCGGGCTTCCATTATTATTGCTGTAGAAGGAATATAAAAGAGATCCATCCTCAGCGACAAGAGCAACCTTTGTAGTTGTGGAGCCGGCATCAACACCGAAGAAGCATTTGCCGTGGTATTCGCGAAGATTTCCCTTCTTTACAGTGTGCTGTTTATGACGCACTGTGAAATCTTCATATTCTTTTTCAGAAGCAAACAAAGGATCCATACGCTTGATCTCAAAATTCATCTTGATGCCTTTTGTAAGGCGGTCAATCATCTGAGTAATCGGCGTAACTGTAGTGCCCACTTTTACATTCATCGCAGCACCAATTGCTGCAAATAAATGAGAGTGCTCTGGAGCAATAATATGTTCATCTGTAAGATGAAGTGTGCGGATAAAAGCTTCTTTTAACTGATCCAGAAAGTGGAGCGGACCACCAAGGAAAGCAACATTACCGCGGATTGGTTTACCACAGGCAAGACCTGAAATAGTCTGATTAACAACAGCCTGAAAGATAGAGGCAGCCAAATCTTCCTTGGCAGCACCTTCATTGATCAGAGGCTGAATATCTGTCTTTGCGAATACGCCGCAGCGTGCCGCGATAGGATAAATTTCATGGTAATTTTTTGCAAGCTCATTTAAGCCAGATGCATCTGTCTGCAAAAGAGAAGCCATCTGGTCAATAAAAGAACC
The DNA here is from genome assembly GCF_037349415.1 of Anthropogastromicrobium sp. NCBI lineage: Bacteria > Bacillati > Bacillota > Clostridia > Lachnospirales > Lachnospiraceae > Anthropogastromicrobium > Anthropogastromicrobium sp. The sequence goes on along the minus strand of NZ_JAXWCK010000036.1, from coordinate 108,628 downwards.
GGTACCTCCAGCGCAGATACCGTTCATACGCTGATCGACACCGCCGGTAAAGTAGATGATTTTAGCATCCTCACCGCCAAGCTCAATCGCAACATCTGTCTGAGGCGCGTAGTCTTTTAAACTGGTGGCAACAGCAACAACCTCCTGTACAAATGGGATGTCAAGATGTTTTGCGAGTGTCAGACCACCAGAACCGGTGATGGAGGAAGCCAGATCCATTGGACCTAATTTGTCATATGCTTTTGTTAAAAGTTCGGCAAGTGTTTCCTGAATATTTGCAAAATGGCGCTGATAATCGGAAAACAAAAGCTTGTTTTCGCTGTCGAGGATGGCAACCTTGACAGTCGTAGAACCGATATCAATGCCGAGACGATTATATGTTTTATTTGATGTACCCATTAAAAACCTCCTTAATGAAATGATACATTATAAAAATAAATATGGAAATGAATGATATTTAAACTATGGCAATAAAATCCAAAATACAGATGAATTATAGCGGTTTTTGAAAAAAAATGCAAGGTACTAATAAAAATGTAAGAATGAATTTATATTTCAGACGCGTACTAATGTGGTTTTATGAGGGATACAAACTAATTTAAGAATGCTCTCTAAAAAAGTTTGACAAACAAACGTGTGAAAACTATAATAGAGGTATGTGTGAAAAAGAGAATAAAAAAAGATAAAGATGATCCGGTCGGGGGGAAGCCGGGCGAGAAAGGATTATCTATGAAATTTCTGAACAAGCTTGAGCGTAAATTTGGTCGGTATGCCGTTCCAAATCTGATGCTCTACATCATTATTCTTAATGCGGCAGGGCTTTTGATCACCATCATGTATCCGCAGGCACAGTACTATCTGTGTTGGTCCACAAGTGCCATTCTTCATGGACAGATCTGGCGAATTGTTTCATTTATTCTTGTGCCGTACACGACAAGCCCTGTTAATTTTTTGATTTTTGCATTTTTGTATTATTCGATTTCCCAGACGCTTGAGCGTGTATGGGGATCTTTCCGCATGGATATGTACATCATTACTGGTCTGCTTGGAACAATTGTGGCAGCGTTTCTGGTGTACTTTGTGTTTGGTGTGGAGATGGGTATGCAGGTCAGCATCTCTTACCTTAGCAACTCATTATTTTTAGCGCTGGCAGCTACTTTCCCGGATGTGCAGTTTTTGCTGTTTTTCATTATTCCGATCAAGGCAAAGTGGATGGCGCTTTTGAGTGCAGTAATGTACCTCTATGATCTGATGCAGGTTGTAAACGGATTAGGCTGGATGCCGTATGGTTTTGCAATGCTGATCATGATTGTATTTTCACTTATAAATTTTATACTTTATTTCCTCGGCACGAGAGATCTTCAGCGGATCAACCCCAAAGAGGTACATCGAAGAAGAGATTTTCAAAAGAAGATGGGGGAGAGGGAACAAAGCGGCAGGCCACTGCATAAGTGCACCGTCTGCGGAAGAACAGATAAGGATTTTCCAGATCTGGAGTTTCGTTATTGTTCAAAGTGTGACGGCGCTTACGAGTATTGCAGCGAGCATCTTTATACGCATAAGCACATTGTTGCACATTCGTATGATAAGCAGTAATATGACAGGCAGTAATTGGCAGCGTTTGTAAACGTGCAAAAAAATCGAATGGAGAAGAAAAAAAGAGTATGAAGAGAACAAAAATTGTTTGTACTATGGGTCCGAAAACAGAGAATGTTGAGCTTTTGAAGGAAATGATCAAAAGCGGCATGAATGTTGCCCGTTTCAACTTTTCTCATGGAAGTCATGAGGAGCATGCAGGACGTATGGCACTTGTTGAGGAAGCAAGAAAGGCTGTGAATATTCCTGTTGCCACTATGCTTGATACGAAGGGACCAGAAATTCGTACTGGAAGCGTACCAGGGGATAAGAAGGTTACGCTTGTAGAAGGACAGGATTTTGATCTTACAATTGATCAGAGCGTAGAGACAACACAAAAAAGCGCATCTATTACCTATGAAGGTCTTGTTGCAGATGCTGAAATTGGCTGCCGTATTTTGATTGATGATGGTTTGATCGAGTTAAAGGTTATTTCTAAGGAAGAAAATGTTCTGCACTGTACAGTTGTAAACGGCGGTGAGTTAGGCTCTAAGAAGGGTGTAAACGTACCGAATGTAAAGATCAATCTGCCAGGAATTACTGAGAAGGATAAGAAGGATATCTTATTTGGTATTGATCAGGGATTTGATTTTGTGGCAGCATCATTCGTAAGAAATGCAGCTTGTATCGAGGAAATCCGCGATATTTTAAATATTCATGGAAGCAGAATGCGCATCATTGCAAAGATTGAGAGCGCAGAGGGTATTGAAAATATTGATGAGATTTTGCAGGCAGCAGACGGCATCATGGTTGCAAGAGGTGATCTTGGTGTTGAAATTCCGGCAGAATTAGTTCCTCATATCCAAAAGACAATCATCGATAAGTGTAATGAAGCACAAAAGCCAGTTATCACAGCTACTCAGATGCTTGATTCTATGATACGTAATCCACGCCCTACAAGAGCAGAGGTTACTGACGTTGCAAATGCAATCTATGATGGAACAGATGCTGTTATGCTTTCAGGTGAGACAGCAGCAGGACGTTATCCGCTTGAGGCAGTTCGCATGATGACAAAGATTGCAGAGTCATCTGAGCCATATCTTGATTATCGTACTTATAACCGCAGAGATGTAAAGCGTTCTGATCATGTGATTTCAAACGCACTCAGCAGTGCAACAGTACGTACAGCAGAGATTCTTAATGCAAAGGCAATCATTGTGCCAACGATGCATGGATTTACTGCAAATCTGTTGTCAAACTGGAGACCAAAATGCCGTATCATTGGTATGTCTCCAAATTGGGATGTTTTACGTAAAATGCAGTTGAATTGGGGCGTAACACCGGTTAAGGCTATGAGGGAGACTGATACCGATGAGCTGATTGAGCATTCCGTGAATACTGTAAAGGAGATGGGCTATATTGAGTCCGGAGATACCGTTATTGTTACAGTTGGCGTAAAGCATAAGAATCAGCCAAGCTACGCAATCGGCGAGACAAACAATATGAGAGTAATCGTAGTCAATTGATTTAACAGTTCATTCGAGTGCAATTGTTTAGGAAAAAACATGCTTGCATGTTTTTTCTAAACATTGCACTCGAAAGGAGCGCCATTTCATGAGCAAAATAGCTGCGAAGCAGCGAAAAGCCTGTTAGGGCGGTTTTGCGAATGAATAATGGCGCGGATGAACTGTAACGATAGGATAAAGAAGTACACAGCGAGGAGAGACACATTATGGAAAAAAAACCGTTCGTAACATTAGAGCAAGTAAAAGAGATGGCTGCATCATATCCGACTCCATTTCATCTGTACGATGAAAAAGGAATCCGCGAGAATGCCAGAAAGCTAAAGGCTGCGTTTGCATGGAATCCAAACTTCCATGAATATTTTGCTGTAAAGGCAACGCCAAACCCGTACATCATGGATATCTTAAAGTCAGAGGGAATCGGCGCAGACTGTTCATCTTATACAGAGCTTTTGATGTCAGATGCTGTTGGCCTTAAGGGTCATGATATCATGTTTTCTTCTAACGTAACACCTGCAGAGGATTTTAAAAAGGCTGCTGAGCTTGGTGCAATCATTAACTTTGATGATGTGTCTCTTATTGATTTCTATGAGGAGATTGGCGCACCATTTTTAGAGACAATGTGCTGTCGTTATAATCCGGGCGGAAACTTTACGCTGCATAATGAGATTATGGATACGCCTAAGGATGCAAAGTATGGCATGACAAAGGAGCAGATGAAGGAGGCTTTTACAAAGTTAAAGGCACATGGCGTTAAGCACTTTGGAATCCACGCATTTTTAGCATCAAATACAGTAGCACTTGGCTACTATCCGAAGCTGGCAAGAATTTTATTTGAGCTGGCTGTAGAGCTGTCGAAAGAGGTTGGCGTTCATATCGCATTTGTAAATCTTTCAGGTGGTGTCGGTATTGCATATCGCCCAGATCAGGAACCAAATGATATCATGGCAATCGGTGCAGCCGTAAAAGAGGCATATGATGAGGTTCTCGTTCCAGCAGGAATGGATGATGTTGCTATTTTCACAGAACTTGGCCGTTTCATGCTTGCACCATATGGCTGTCTTGTAGCAAAGGTGCTTCATGAAAAGCATATCTGGAAGGATTATGTCGGACTTGATGCGTGTGCAGCAAATCTGATGCGTCCGGCAATGTATGGTGCTTATCATCATATCACCGTACTTGGCAAAGAGAACGAGCCGTGTGATCATATGTATGATGTGACAGGCGGTTTATGTGAGAACAACGATAAGTTTGCAATCGACCGTATGCTGCCAAAGATCGACATCGGAGATTATGTTGTAATTCACGATACAGGTGCGCATGGATTTTCAATGGGCTATAATTATAACGGCAAATTAAGAAGTGCAGAGCTTTTACTTAAAGAAGATGGCACTGTAAAGCAGATTCGCCGTGCAGAGACACCGCAGGACTACTTTGCAACGCTTGATTATCCGGGCTTGAAGGACGAAAAATAAAAACAAAAATAAAAGCCTCGGCTGGTTTGCAGCCGGGGTTTTTATTTGTCGAAAATTGCGTTAAATTTCCACTTCACAAAACATGTGTTTTGGTGTATTATAAAGAGGAATCGAAAAATATCTTGTTGACAAAAGTGTCGAACTGGTGTATTATATAGTATAGATACGAACATGCGTTCATAAAAAGCGTACAGACTATTCTGTACAGAAAGAGGTAAGATTTGGATAAGAATAATCAGGAAAAGCTTAAGGCATTGGACGTTGCGTTAACTCAGATTGAGAAGGCTTACGGCAAGGGTGCCGTTATGAAGCTTGGCGATTCTGGCGCAAATATGAATATTGAGGTTGTACCGACAGGTTCCCTTAGTCTTGATATTGCACTTGGACTTGGCGGACTGCCGAAAGGTCGTATTATTGAGATTTACGGACCAGAATCAAGTGGTAAGACAACTGTTGCTCTTCATGCAGTTGCAGAGGTTCAGAAAAGAGGCGGCATTGCAGGCTTTATTGATGCTGAGCATGCACTTGATCCTGTTTATGCAAGAAATATTGGTGTTGATATTGATAATCTCTACATATCTCAGCCGGATAATGGAGAGCAGGCACTTGAAATCACTGAGACGATGGTTCGCTCAGGTGCTATTGATATTGTGATTGTTGATTCTGTTGCAGCACTTGTTCCAAAGGCAGAGATCGATGGCGATATGGGTGATTCCCATGTGGGTCTTCAGGCAAGACTTATGTCACAGGCACTTCGTAAGCTGACAGCAGCAATCAGCCGTTCCAATTGTATCGTAATTTTCATCAATCAGCTGCGTGAGAAGGTTGGCGTTATGTTTGGAAATCCAGAGACGACTACTGGTGGACGTGCACTTAAGTTCTATTCATCTGTTCGTCTTGATGTGCGCCGTGTAGAGTCCTTGAAGCTGGCAGGTGAGGTAATCGGAAACCATACAAGAATTAAGGTAGTAAAGAATAAGATTGCTCCGCCATTTAAAGAAGCAGAGTTTGATATCATGTTTGGAAAGGGTATTTCTAAGGAAGGCGATGTGCTTGATCTTGCGGTGAATTTAAATATCATTGTCAAGGCAGGTGCATGGTTCTCTTATAATGATGCAAAGATTGGCCAGGGACGTGAGAATGCGAAGATTTATTTGTCACAGCATCCTGATATCATGGCTGAGGTTGAGAATAAGGTACGTGCACACTATAACCTTCCGCTTAAGGATGCAGAGCCGACAGCACTAGCAGAGTCAGGGGATGATGCAGAGTGAAGCAGTGGGAGACAAGCGAGCTGTATCGCGAGGTAAAGAGCCGTCCGTCTGAGGACGGTTCTTTGCCTTTTCAGAAAGATTCAGAAGGTTTTAACACCGAGGCCAGAAGACGCTGCCTGCATCTTCTCGAGTACAGTCCACGAACGGTTTATCAGCTGAAAAAACGCCTAATGGACGATGGCTTTTCGGCAGAACAGACAGATGATGCTATTCGTTACGCCGAAAGCTTTGGCTATGTGGATGATGGAAATTATGCTATGGAATATGTTCGGACTGGCTGTCAGAAAAAGAGCAGGCGTCAGCTTTATATGCAGCTTTCAAGCCGCGGTGTGGATAAGGAATCAATTGAAGATGCACTTGAGGCCTATGCAGATGAACAGGAAAATACGGTGCGCCGTCTGGCACGAAAGCGTCTTATGCAAAAGCCGCCTCGCACAGAAGAAGATTTTTTAAAGGCAGTAAAAAGTCTTGTATCAAAGGGATTTCCGTACGAAATGGCAAAACGTGCTGTCTGGGAACTGCGTGATGAGTATGGTTCTACAAATAAATAGGCAAAGAAAGGCTGGATGTATGTTGGATTCCACAAAACGTCTTGACTTTTATAAATGAATCGTATAAAATTATACTGTTGCCTGTTTATATATGAAATATAAACCGTACAATGAAAATTTCATAAAGGAGGTGCTCCTGTGGTTCCTATTATTATTACAGCAGCGGTTACTGCAGTGATTGTTGCTGTTATCGTCTGGTTCGTCGCAACCGGCATCCAGCAGTCCAAGTACAAAGCGACCGTTGGAAGTGCGGAGGAGAGATCCAGAACAATAATAGACGATGCTCTTAAGACCGCAGAAAGCAAAAAACGCGAGGTGCTTCTTGAGGCGAAGGAAGAAAACCTGAAAGCTCAAAATGAACTCGAAAAAGAGATCAAAGAACGCCGAAGCGAATTGTCCAGAATGGAAAAGCGTGCTGTCAATAAAGAAGAGGCGCTTGACAGAAAGACAAGTATTTTAGAAAAGCGGGAAGCGAGCCTGAATGCAAAGGAAGAAAGCCTGAACAGAAAACATGCAAAGGCTGACGAACTTACGGCACAGATTTCTCAGGAACTGGAACGTGTTTCAGGTATGACCTCCGAACAAGCAAAAGAGTTTTTATTCAAGAGCGTGGAAAACGAAGTAAAACTTGACACTGCAAAGATGATTAAGGAGATGGAGGCAAAGGCAAAGGATGAGGCATCCGCGAAGGCAAGGGAATATGTAGTGACTGCCATTCAAAGATGTGCTGCCGATCATGTAGCAGAGACAACAATCTCAGTTGTTCAGCTGCCAAATGATGAGATGAAGGGAAGAATTATCGGACGTGAAGGAAGAAATATTCGTACCCTTGAGACGCTTACCGGAGTAGAGCTTATTATTGATGATACACCGGAAGCAGTTGTTTTGTCCTCTTTTGATCCTATGAGAAGAGAAGTGGCAAGAATCGCTTTGGAAAAGCTGATCCTTGATGGCCGTATTCATCCGGCAAGAATCGAGGAGATGGTGGAGAAGGCGCAAAAAGAAGTTGAAGTAATGATTCGTGAAGAGGGAGAGGCAGCCCTGCTTGAGGTGGGTGTTCATGGCATCCATCCAGAGCTTGTAAAGCTTTTAGGACGCATGAAGTTCCGCACAAGCTACGGTCAGAATGCGTTAAAGCATTCAATCGAAGTTGCTCATCTTTCAGGACTGTTGGCCGCAGAGATGGGGTTAGATGTCCGTATGGCAAAGCGTGCCGGATTGTTACATGACATTGGAAAGGCAGTAGACCATGAGATGGAAGGCTCACATATTCAGCTGGGAGCCGAGCTGTGCCGCAAGTACAGAGAGTCCCAGATTGTGATCAATGCCGTTGAGTCCCACCATGGCGATGTAGAACCAACCTCTTTAATTGCATGCATCGTTCAGGCCGCAGATACAATTTCTGCAGCAAGACCAGGTGCAAGAAGAGAAACTCTCGAAGCGTACACGAATCGTCTGAAGCATTTGGAGGAGATTACCAATTCGTTTAAGGGAGTTGAGAAATCCTATGCAATTCAGGCGGGCCGAGAGGTTCGGATTATGGTTATTCCGGAACAGGTGTCAGATGCTGATATGGTTATTCTGGCCAGAAATGTTTCAAAGCAGATTGAAGCAGAGTTGGAGTATCCTGGACAGATCAAGGTAAGTGTGATCAGAGAGTCCAGAGTTACCGACATAGCAAAGTAATGATAAAAGGTGTTGTGAGAGCAGCACCTTTTTTCTTTTATATCACTTTCGCATATTCTCTTTTTACACAGCATAAAATATAGTTGCGTGATAAGCTTTGCTTAGGGGGAGGTGTGCGATGGATCTTAGGAGAAATTCTTTACTTTACAGCTTGCCGATTGTAATGTTTGTAGCAGGGATTTTTATTGGAACAGCAGTCAGTATTTGGCGCTCAGCGTATTTATATAAGCAAACGGTCTGCTATCTTCCGGCAGTTCATCTTCAAATCAAACAGGCAGGTTTTCCTTCTGGCTTTTTGAAGTATGTTTGCCGCCTTCGCCTGCCCGTTTTTTTGATGATAGCAGTGTCAGCTTTAACAAATGCTGCACCAGCTGCCTTTGCAGCAATCGCCTTTATTTCTGGTGTATCAGCAGCAGTTATAATCACATCAGCAACGATGCTTTTTGGCATCACAGGAATATTGCAGGCTCTGGCTCTTTTTCTGCCGCACTTTATCTTTTACATTTTTGGATACTGGGCACTTTACGAGCTAGCCTATAAACGCAGCGAATTTAGATTAGGAGAGCAAATCGGGATTTTATTTCGCATAGGGCTGATATGGGCTGTAGGGATAGGAAGCGAGGTGCTGCTGGCGCCGCTTGTGGTTACAAAAATATTTGTGGCGGTTTTTATTTGAAAAAGAAGGCTTGCAAAATATAAGCAAACATGCTAAGATACAAAGTTGGAAGCGGCAACGTTTGTTTTGTTGTACGAGAGTACAGAAAGGTATGGTTACACAATGACAAAAATTGATATTATTTCAGGTTTCCTGGGAGCAGGAAAGACAACCTTAATAAAGAAACTTTTACAGGAAGCATTAAATGGCCAGAAGGTCGTTTTGATTGAGAATGAGTTTGGTGAGATCGGCATTGACGGCGGCTTTTTAAAGGACGCTGGAATCCAGATTACTGAGATGAACTCAGGCTGCATCTGCTGCTCACTTGTAGGTGATTTTGGCGCTGCTTTAAAGAAAGTAGTTGAGCAGTATCATCCAGACCGCATTATTATTGAGCCATCAGGCGTAGGCAAGCTGTCTGATGTTATCGCAGCTGTTATGAACGTTGCAGGTGAGATTGATCTTGACTTAAACAGCTTTGTAACAGTTGCAGATGCGACAAAGTGCAAGATGTATATGAAGAACTTTGGTGAGTTCTATAACAATCAGGTTGAGAGCGCAAACACCATCATCTTAAGCAGAACTCAGGGAATGAAGGAAGAAAAGCTGGCTCAGGCAGTTTCCATGATTCAGGAGAAGAATGCAAAGGCAAGGATCATTACCACTCCGTGGGACGAGCTGACAGGTGAGCAGATTCTGGCTGTTATGGAGCAGGGTCATTCACTGGCAGAGGAGCTGATGGAAGAGGCTATGAAGCTTCATGAAGAAGAGGAGCATGAGCATCATCACCACGATCATGATGACGACGAGTGCGATTGTCACGAGCATCATCACGATCATGACGAGCATGAGCATCATCATGACCATGACGAGCATGGCGAGGAGTGCACATGTGGTTGCCACGATCATGATCATCATCACCATCACCATCATCATGCAGATGAGGTATTTACAAGCTGGGGCAAGGAGACTCCTAGAAAGTATACAAAGGAAGAGCTTGATGAAATTCTTGTTAAGCTGTCTGAGGAGACCGAGTTTGGTATTATCTTAAGAGCAAAGGGAATGCTGCCGGCAGCAGATGGCACATGGCTGTATTTCGACCTTGTTCCGGGTGAGTATGAGATCCGTAATGGTGCACCGGATTACACAGGAAGACTTTGTGTAATTGGTTCTAAGATGGATACCGATAAGTTAGAAAAGCTGTTTAAGCTGTAAGCGATAAAAAAGTAGAGAAACATGGCGATAGAGTTGCCAATCCTGTAATAAGGTGAGGCAGCTCTTCGTTATAAAAGCGTTAGAAAGGGAAGACAGTAACATGGCAAATGAGATACCAGTATATATGATCACCGGATTTCTGGAAGGCGGAAAGACATCATTTTTGAAATTTACGCTGCAGCAGGATTATTTTAATGATGGATCTAAGACACTTTTAATCCTTTGCGAAGAAGGAGAGACAGAGCTTGATCAGAAATTTATGGACAAGTATCATGTTGTGACAGAGACAATCGAGGAAGAGAGTGAATTAAACAGAGAGTACTTCCGTGAGGTAGGAAAGCGCCACAAGCCAGATCGTGTTATTATCGAGTATAATGGTATGTGGTCTCCAAAGAATATTACACAGCTTCCATTTCCATACTCATGGGAACTGTATCAGACGATCACTGTTCTCGACGGAAGCACCTTCCAGCTGTACTTAAATAATATCAAGTCACTTGCAATGGAACTTTTAACATACACTGATATGGTTGTTTTCAATCGCTGTACACAGGAGACGCCAATTGATACATTCAATCGTTCAATCAAGGCAGTAAACCGCCGTGCAGAGGTGATGTTTGAGACAAAGGATGGAGAGACTTTGCAGCCAGAAGATGTACTTCCTTATGACCGCGATCAGGATGTGATTCATCTTGAGGATGAGGATTACGGTATCTGGTATATTGATGCACAGGATAATCCAGATGAGTATGTCGGAAAGACCATTGTGTTCAAGGCAATGGTTATGAAGAATAAGGAGTTCCCGGCAGATGTGTTCGTTCCAGGAAGAAATGCGATGACATGCTGTGCCGATGATATTCGTTTCCTTGGCTTTGTCTGCAAGTATAAGGATACAGCGAGCTTAAAGAGACGTCAGTGGGTAATGGTCACTGCAACGTTTGAGTGGGAATATTCTGATCTTTATGGCGAGAAGGGACCGGTGCTTCGTGCGACTGAGGTTGCTCAGACAAGTGCACCGAAGGAAGATCTTGTATACTTCTAAAAAGTGTTGAATTATTAAAATTAGAGTTAATATGAAAACCCCATCAGCTTATTAGGTAAGCCGATGGGGTTTTTCAAAACAACATAACCTTTGCACGTAGCTCTATTATTTTGGCTTTTCTGATCAAGCTAGTACAATTAGCGATGCTTTGTCTCGCAGTAGATACAGCGATATACTTTATTTTCTTCATCTGTCAGATCAAATACGTGCGGCAGTTCCTGCTCAATGGAGGTGATGCAACGCGGATTCTTGCAGTGAATTACGTTTGTGATACGCTTTGGAAGACGAAGGATCTTCTTTTCAGAGATCACGCCATCCTTGATGATGTTAACGGTAATCTTGTGATCAATGTAGCCGAGTGCGTCAAGATCAAGCAGATCTAAGCTGCCCTCGATCTTGATGATATCCTTGCGGCCCATTTTGTTGCTCTTTGCATTTTTGATGATAGCAACCTGGCAGTCCAGTTCCTGAAGATTTAAATAATGGTAGATATCCATTGATTTTCCTGCCTGGATATGGTCGAGAACGACACCGTTATTAATACCACTGATGTTCAGCATAATATTCCTCCTCAAATTTCTTAGATTTTTTCAGGTGCAAGTCCGAGCAGTGTCAGAATAAGTGCCATGCGGACATATACGCCAAACTGAACCTGCTTAAAGTATGCAGCACGCGGATCGTTATCTACTTCTACAGAAATTTCATTTACACGTGGAAGTGGATGAAGAACGAGCATGTCATCCTTTGCCAGATCCATCTTTTCTTTTGTCAGGATATAGCAGTCCTTCATGCGGATGTAGTCTTCCTCATTGAAGAAACGCTCCTTCTGAACACGTGTCATGTAAAGAATATCAAGCTCTGGAAGAACATCATCCAGATTTGTTACTTCCTTAAATTCAAATCCCTTTAATACCTCATCACGGATGTAGCTTGGAACGCGAAGCTCCGGAGGGGAGATAAGAACAAATTTTACATTTTTATAGCGAACCAGAGATTCAATCAGAGAATGAACGGTACGGCCAAATTTTAAATCGCCGCAAAGACCGATTGTCATGTTGTCTGTATGTCCCTTTAAGGTACGGATTGTGAAAAGATCAGTCAGCGTCTGAGTTGGATGCTGGTGTCCGCCGTCTCCTGCATTGATGACTGGGATGCTAGAAAACATGGAGGCAACCTTTGGAGCACCTTCCTTTGGATGGCGCATTGCACAGATATCGGCATAGCATGATACAACACGGATTGTATCAGCAACGCTCTCGCCCTTAGAAGCAGAACTGTTTTCGGCAGAAGAAAAGCCAATAACAGTACCCCCGAGATTAAGCATTGCTGATTCAAAGCTTAAACGGGTTCGTGTGCTTGGCTCATAGAAAAGTGTAGCAAGACGTTTGCCGTCACATTTGTGTGCATACTTGGTTGGATTTTCTTTAATATCATTAGCCAGATTTAAAATATTATCCAGCTCATCCATGGACAGATCCAATGGGTTTAATAAGTGTCTCATAGAGAATAACTCCTTTCCGATTGTATGACTCATTTGATTCACGGGTATTATATACCATAAAGAACAAAATGGGAAGAGAAAATTAAAAGTTCTTTAAAAAAAAAGGAAAAACTTGTATTTGACAAATCGGTATGATAAAATAAGAACTGTCTGTACAATTGTGAATTTACAGACATTGGCTCTAAAATTAAAATGAAGAAAGAGTAGGAATGAAAGAAAAAGAGTATGGGCGACAACGAAGAATTATCTGTTGATCAGGAGACTGTAGATCAGAAAGTGGATCAGCCAGGGATTGGTGATGAGCCGCAGCCGCAAAATTCCACAGATGACTTTGACCCGAAAAAGCACACACGTGTGCAGACAGGAGCAAATGGAGAGCTTTGCTTTCAGGGATTGACGCAGGCAGAGGTAGAAGCGCGTATTGCAGACGGACAGGTAAATGCCATTCAGGATTCAAGCAACCGCAGTGTTAAAGATATTGTGATGGGAAACACATTGACGTTTTTCAACTTTATCAATATAGTGCTGTTGGCACTAGTTTTATCTGTTCGCTCCTACAAAAACATGCTGTTCATCTTTATCATCATCGCAAATACGCTGATTGGTATTTTTCAGGAAATCAAGGCAAAGATTACGCTTGATAAATTGAAGATCCTGACAGTAAGTCATGTAGATGTAATACGTGATGGTGTGAAAAAGTCTGTAACAGTTTCAGAACTGGTAAAGGATGATGTTATTTTGCTAAAGAGCGGAGGACAGATTCCAGCGGACGGTGTGATTTTGGATGGAGAGGTGGATGTAAATGAATCTCTTTTAACAGGAGAGTCTGATTCAATCCATAAGACGTGCGGCAGCAAGGTGCTTTCGGGAAGCTTTGTGACATCAGGAAAGGCAATGTGTCTTCTGACAGAAGTTGGACATGATTGTTATATGGAAAAGCTTTCGTCAGAGGCAAAACAGTTTAAGCGCTATAAGACAGAGCTGCAGAGAAATCTGGATACGATCTTAAAGTTTATCAGTATCATTATTGTACCGCTTGGCATTATATTATTTGCAAAGCAGTATTGGATCTCAGGCAGCACCTATGAGCAGGCAGCACTTGATACAGTAGCCGCAGTGCTTGGTATGATCCCAGAAGGTCTTGTACTTTTGACTAGTGTGGCGCTGGCACTTGGTGCAGTTCGTCTGGCGAGACGAAGCACGCTTGTTCGTGAGCTGTTTTGTATCGAAACTTTGGCGCGCGTAGATACGCTTTGTCTTGATAAGACAGGAACAATCACAGAAGGTCATCTCTGCGTACAGGGTGAGGAATCAGTAAAGGAAGACGTTGATTTAGAGCAGCTGATGGGCAGAATGGTTGCAGCACTTGGAGATGAAAATGAGACATTTCAGGCGCTTCGTCAGCATTACAAGAGAAACCAGTCAACAAACACAAAGCTTGTGCTTCCATTTTCGTCAGAGCGCAAGTTCAGTGGTGTTGTGTTTGAGGGAGAAGGAACGTACCTTATGGGTGCATACCAGTTTATTTTCCCACAGGCAGATCCGGCAGTGCTTGAAAAGATTGCAGAATATGCAAGTCAGGGTCTTCGTGTGCTGACAGTTGCGCACAGTCCAAATGAGATGACAGATTATACGTTAGCAGAGGACTTTGAGATTGTTGGTTTCGTCTTCATGACAGATGTTGTCCGTAAGAATGCACCTGACATTTTGGGTTATTTTGAGGAGCAGGGTGTTGACTTAAAGGTAATCTCAGGTGATGATCCTGTAACGGTAGCGGCAATTGCAGCACGCGCCGGATTAAAGGATGCCGACAAATATATAGATGCGACAACGATCCATACTGATGAGGAAATGGAGGATGCCATCTTAAAATATTCAGTTTTTGGACGTGTTACTCCAAAGCAAAAGCAGCAGATGGTAAGGCTTCTAAAGCAAAATGGCCGTACAGTGGCTATGACTGGTGATGGTGTAAACGATGTGCTTGCACTCAAGGATGCTGATGTTAGTATTGCGATGGCATCAGGAAGTGAGGCAGCAAAAAATACAGCTAATCTGGTATTGTTAAATTCAGACTTTGCATCACTGCCACATATTGTAAATGAAGGACGACGTGTCATCAACAATATCAAGGCAGCAGCTTCAATGTTCTTAATTAAGACAGGATTTTCTGTTTTGACAGCACTTTTGACAATCATTGTTGGACAGAATTATCCGTTCCAGCCGATTCAGCTGTCAGTCATCAACGGATGTGCAGTTGCAATTCCAACGATGCTTTTGCAGCTAGAACCAAGCTTCCAGAAGGTCAACAAGCATTTCTTCAGAGAGGTGCTTCGAATGTCAATGCCGGCAGCCATTACTATTACAGCAATGATTACTATTATAAACAATATTGGCCATTCAATTGGAACACCGCGTGAGATGCTTTCAACTGTATGTGTACTGGCAACGGGATGGGTTTATCTGATCACACTTCGTCAGGTATATTCGCCAATGACAGGATACCGCAAATTTGTTATTTACCTTATGCAGACAGCTTACCTTGTAGCAATGGTAATTGGTCAGCGTATTATGGAACTAGTTGGATTAAACTTTACATGCGTTATAGTCACATTGGCAGCAGTAAACTTCGCACCAATGATTATTGATCTTGCAACAAAGGGTTATGATAAGTTTTTCTATTGGTACGATCATCGCCATGATGTCAAGCCGCCAAAGCCGATAAAGGTAAAGACAAGACGATTTAGAGGTGTATAAGAAAAAAACATTATAAATAAAAAGTGCAGCAATTTGCGGATTGCTGTGCTTTTTTATTTATGTGCAAGGTTATAAGTTACGGATGAGGCTATGCCATTAATATTGGTTTATCTGTGAATTGTAATTGTACAAGAATTAGTATGGAGTGTCTGCCATAGAATGAATAAAGGGTATAACCTGCAAGATTTAAGGTGGGGGGAGTGTATGCGAGCAGCAATATATCTTAGACTGAGCAAAGAAGATAAACAGGAGAGCATTGAAAATCAGAGGGCTCTTTTAAGGAAGTATGCAAACGATCATGGTTTTTCGGTTGTAAAAGAATATACAGATGAAGCAATATCTGGTTTAACAGACACGCGCCCTGGTTTTGCTAAGATGATGGATGATGCCAGACAAGGTCATTTTGATGTGATTCTGGCAAAGAATCAGTCACGCTTTTCACGGAATTTTTTACATATTGAGCAGTACCTTCATCGGGAGCTGCCGCATCTTAATATTCGTTTTATTGGTGTGACGGACGGTGTAGATACTGGCAAAAATAATAATATTGCAGTGCGTCGAAGTGGAAAAAAGACGAGACAGATATATGCTCTTGTAAACGAGTGGTATTGTCAGGAGATTTCTGAAAATGTGCGGGAAATCTTGCATCAGAAGGTGCTTAGCGGTGAGTTTATTGGAAGCAGCGCTCCATTTGGCTATCAAAAGTCACCAGAGAATCCACATAAGCTGATATTAAAAGAACCAGAGGCATCAATTGTAAGAGAACTATTCGAGGCGTATGCGGCTGGCACATCAGTCAAAGAGCTTGTGAAGCACTGTCAGCAAAAAGCATATCCATCTCCAGATGCTAAAGCAGGCTGGAGCAGCAGAAGCATTTACCGGATTTTAGCAAACGAGTGTTACACCGGGAAAATAGTGCAGGGAAAGACAAGGACAGTCAGCTACAAAAATCAAGCGAGGATACAGATTCCGCCAGAAGAGTGGATTAGGATAGCACATGTCCATGAACCGATTATATCAGAGGAAATGTTTTTTTTTGTACAGGAGAAAAAACACAGGCGCTTCACCGAGTAGGCATTTCGTGAAAATAACTGCGATCACACCATTTCCTTCTTCCCATGTTGCAGGCATTATCGCAGGTGACGGCACGCTTTCTGGAGGTCATATTCAGGGAATTGCACCGCAGGCTTTCATTGTGTCTGTACGTGTTCTTGATGCTCACGGAAAAGGAAGGCTGTCTGCTATGCTGGAAGGCATTCGCTGGCTTAAAGAAAATGGAAAACGCCTTGGTATACAAATTGTAAATATCTCAGTAGGTTCAGTTAAAAAGCAGAAAGAAAATTCGCAGCTTGTCAAGGCTGTTGAATCGCTTTGGGATAGTGGTCTTGTGATTTGTTCAGCGGCAGGCAACGAGGGTATGCAGCAGCATAATATTACATCGCCGGGAATAAGCAGAAAAATTATCACTGTTGGTTCCTGCGATGATAAGGAAATGATTGATGAGGGTGGAAGATTCTACCATAATTATTCAGGAAGAGGACCGACAATTGCCTGTATTTGTAAGCCAGAGATCGTAGCACCTGGAACAAATATTGTGGCAACAAATGCAATGAAGGGGGAAGATGACCGCCCTTATACAGTAAAGAGCGGAACAAGCATGTCTACGCCTATGGTATCTGGTGCAGCAGCTCTTTTATTGGAACGTTATCCCCAAATGACAAATACAAATGTGAAGCTAAAGCTTTGGAAAAGTGCGAAAAATCTAGGTTTGCCGCGCAGTCATCAGGGGTGGGGACAGCTTGATATAAGTCATTTACTTGAATAGTGCTTGCATAATACAAACAAATAATGTATAATGACCAACAGAAAATGAAAAATGGAAGGCGTAAGAAAGGTTACGTATTATGAAGCAAACAATGAAAAGAATAACGGCAGTACTAGTAGCAGTATGTCTTTGCATGCTGTCTGTCGTATCCGTATTTGCACAGCAGGATGGTCCTGATGTCAAGGCGGAGGCATACTGTGTAATTAACAGAAAGGACGGCTCCATTGTATATTCAAAAAATATGGATGACCGTTACTACCCGGCAAGTATCACGAAAATTATGACGGCACTTGTCACACTTGAGCATTGTACTGATCTTGACGATACTGTTGTATTTAACAGTGAAGTTATGGATTCTATCAGCAGCAACAGCTCTACATTAAATCCAGTGGCAATATTGGACGAGGAGATGACAGTGCGTGATGCGCTGTTTGGCCTTATGCTTAATTCCGCAAATGAGTGTGCGAGCGCGCTGGCAGTTTATACGGCAGGCTCCATTGACGCATTTGTTGAGATGATGAATGATAAGGCACAAGAGCTTGGTGCAGTCAATACACATTACATGAATGCGCATGGACTAGATGATGATGATCATTATACAACAGCTCACGATATGGCGATTATTTTTGATGCAGCACTGAAAAATGATGTTTTTCGTTATGTTGATTCAACAGCAACCTACACGATTCCGGCAACAAACAAGTATGGTGAGAGAAATTGTACCAGCACAAATCAGCTGATTAATGGTGCACGTCCATATGAAGGTGTGTATGCAGGAAAAACAGGACATACTGCAAAAGCAGGACGTACATTAGTTACAGCAGCATATCGTGATGGCATGGATCTTATCTGTGTAATCATGAAATCAGATAATGATAATTTCTACAGTGATACAGAGACATTATTCGACCATGCATTTTTAAAGGTGCAGGGAAACGAGCAGGAAGTATATGCAGCGGCAGATGACTCTGTAATGGCTCAAAATGATCTGGCTTCCGGATTAAATGTGCGTCAGTATCCAAGCACATCAGCACCAAGAATTGCTTCTTTAATGCCAGGCGATGCAGTTCACCGCATTGGAACATTTGGAAACTGGAGTCAGGTTGAGACACCAAATGGTGTTGGTTATGTCTCTTCACAGTATCTTATTTTCCAGGATGGCACACCTGTAGGAACATATGAAGTTGTAAATACACTGACAGATGATCAGAAGTCTGCAGCACCTGTTCTGACTTCACAGGAGTCAGATGAGGCAGAGGTGACAAGCAGTGAAGAGGCTGTCGAAGCCACGCAGCCTGAATCACAGGCACAGGAAAATGAAAGTAATGAAGCAGAGACAAACGCACAGAATCAGCAGGTAACAACTGTAGCAGCAGGCCCGACCATTCCCCAGCAGACATACCGTTATCAGCTGACTATTAATAATTTAACAATGGTCATCATTGGTGTTATCTTTGCGATTGCAATTGTTGTTGCTATTCTTGCAGTTACATTAATCAGAAGACGAAACAAAGACGATGATGATGATGTGTATGAGCAGGAAGCCGGAAACGACGAAGAAAAAGCAATTGTTCCAACGCCTATATCTGCACAGGAAAAAGTGCAGCGTGCACAAAAGACAGCGAAGGCACACGTAAAGCAGAGTGCAAAAGAGCAGGAAGCACGAAAGAAGGCAGCTAAGAATAAACGTCCGATAGAGGAAGCAAAAGAAGAGTCAAAAGAAGAAGCAGTGCCAGTACAGGATACACACACTGTATGGGAGCCACAGGAAATTGAGGAAGCCGAATGGGACAATGATCCAGAGCATGAAAATGCAGAAGACGAAGGCTTTGTTGATGAAAGCGGTGAAGAAACTTTGCAAGAGTACGAAGACGAGTATCAGGAAGAAGCATATGATGACTACGACGAGCACGAAGAATATTCCGACGAGGATGACTGGGGCGATGAAATCCTAGAAGATGACTGGGATGAAGAATAAGAACAGAAAAAAATGTAATGATTACTTGATTTTTCTGTAAAATATGTTATACTAACAATAGATCCTGGGGTGTACGAAGTCTTGCTTTTATTTGAACCTACATGACTTAATACGGGATTCCTATATTGTCAGGCAGATGTCAGGCCTCCGTTGTGCAGTGGAAGGCAGAAGTTTGATTGCGGTTGCCCACCTAGCATTAGCTAGGCGTCAAATGGGCAGGGACGGCACTCTGGGATAGTACAAAAGATAAAATTATAACGTACGAAGGCATTACAGCAGAACATTCTGCAGTAGTGCCTTCTTTCTTTTCTTGTGTAAACATTAAAAACAGGCGGCAGGGGTGTCAGCATGAAAAATTTCCGCGTGAGGCGTATCCATATCGTCTGCCTGGCTATTGCAACGGCAGAGATCTTGATCGCAGCTTTTGTGTTGTGGAAAAATGCTATTTGGAATGAAACACAAATCCAGACGGCAAATAAACAAAGTGTTTTGTCAGAGACACAAGAAGAAACAACGTCTGATATACAGGAAAATGAAAAAACAGCGACTCAAAATCAGGAAGAAACAAAACCAGTTGAGGAAGCTGTAGCTTCGATGCCCTCTATGCGCGTTAAGCTGAAAAATTCAGACAACACCTCATTTGAGCATGCCAAGGTAATCATAACATGTCCAGATACATTTCATATACAGTCTGGCACAAAGGAGCAGATTTTTACCGGCGGACAGACTGTTACGATTACACCGGAGCATCCGTTTTTTCAGGAAGGATCGATTCGTGTGGCATCGGAGGGTGGCTTCGTTATAATTGACAGTATTTTAAGGCGCGGCATCAGCCATGAATATGAAGGTGTTCTTGATTTATATCTTAGTGAACAGGGCATTGTGATTGTAAATGAACTGCCGCTTGAGGATTATGTTTCAAAGGTAGTACCAAGCGAGATGCCTGTTTCCTATGGATTAGAAGCAGCTAAGCTGCAGGCTGTATGTGCACGTACATATGCATATGAACGTATTCTTCACCAAAAAACGATTGATAATTATGGCTCATTTGCAGATGATTCTGTAGATTATCAGGTGTATAACAGTGCAGGCTATCAGGAGATTTCAGCGCAGGGAGCAAAGCTTACATCAGGTGTGATAATGACGCGTGACGGTGCGCCAATCGTGCCATATTATTTTTCAACATCATGCGGCTATACTTCAGATAATCTTGCCTGGTCTGGAAATCAGACGCTTCCTTATCTGAAATCACTTAATTTAACAGGAGAGCCAGATCGTGATATGACAGATGAGGCGACAGTCAGTGCATTTTTACAGGACCAGAATGCAGCTGGATTAGAGTCAAATATGGCATGGTACAGGTGGCGCTGTGAGATCCCTCTTGATGTAATGCAGGAACTGTTTTTAAAACGTCTTCCAGCGCTTAGCGCCAGTCAAAGTGAATGTATCAAGGCAGAAGGAGAAAGCTTAGAAAAGATCATCGGCTCAACATTAACATCTGTGCAGGTGACGGGTCGTTTCGCCGGCGGCATGGCATCAGGGCTTAAGCTTAAATACGAAAAAGGAAGTGTCTTGGTGACAGGAGAGCTTGTTATGAGAAAGCTTTTAAGTGAACCTAATCGTACATATCAAAATAAATCAGAGGAAACAGTATCGCTAAGCGAAGGAAATTACCTTCCAAGTGCTTTTTTTTGTCTGATTCCAGTGATGAATCAGGATAAGATGACAGGCTATGTGATTTGTGGCGGCGGAAATGGACATGGTATTGGGTTATCACAAAATTGTGCGTACCAACTATTAGAGCAGGGAAAAACGTGGCAGGAGATTCTTTTGTTTTTTTATCAGGGGATTGCATTTGATACAATAACATGGTAAACTATCAAAGTGAATGTTTTCACATGAAGATATGTCAGCATTCGAAGCTGCAGGAGGAGGAAAATTATGACAAAAATAGCAATGACAACTCCATTAGTAGAGATGGACGGAGATGAGATGACCAGAGTTCTCTGGAAGATGATTAAGGACGAGCTGATTCTTCCGTTTGTTGATTTGAAAACAGAATATTATGATTTGGGACTTGAATACCGTGACCAGACACGTGATCAGGTAACGATTGACAGTGCGAATGCGACAAAGAAGTACGGTGTTGCCGTTAAGTGCGCAACGATCACTCCAAATGCGGCAAGAATGACAGAGTATAACCTGCATGAGATGTGGAAAAGTCCAAATGGAACTATTCGTGCTATTTTAGATGGAACTGTATTTCGTGCACCGATTCTTGTAAAAGGCGTAGAACCGCTTGTAAAAAATTGGAAGAAGCCAATCACAATTGCAAGACATGCGTATGGTGATGTCTACAAGGCAACTGAGATGAAGATTCCGGGACCGGGAAAGACAGAGCTTGTTTACACAAACGAAGCTGGTGAGGAGACAAGAGAGCTGATCCATAACTTTACAGGAGCAGGTATCATTCAGGGACAGCACAATGTCGTTGCTTCCATTGAGAATTTTGCACATTGCTGCTTTAGATATGCGCTTGATACAAAGCAGGATCTGTGGTTTGCGACAAAAGATACCATTTCCAAAAAGTATGATCACACCTTTAAGGATATTTTCCAGGAGATCTATGATCGCGATTATAAGGAAGCATTTGAGAAGGCTGGTATTGAGTATTTCTATACATTGATCGATGATGCTGTTGCAAGAGTAATTCGTTCTGAGGGCGGATATATCTGGGCTTGCAAGAACTATGATGGTGATGTTATGAGTGATATGGTAGCAACAGCATTTGGTTCTCTGGCAATGATGACATCTGTTTTAGTATCTCCGAATGGCTGCTACGAGTATGAAGCTGCTCATGGAACAGTACAGAGACATTACTATCAGTATAAGGAAGGAAAGAAGACTTCCACTAACCCAGTTGCAACAATTTTTGCATGGAGCGGTGCATTCAGAAAAAGAGGCGAGATGGACGGCTTAGAGAAGCTGTGTGATTACGCAGACAAGTTAGAGCAGGCAACTATTGATACAATCGAGTCTGGCATTATGACAAAGGATTTGTCTGCCATCACAACGCTTTCAAATGCACAGACAGTAACTAGTGAGGAATTTCTTAGTGCAATCAGAAGCAGATTGGAGGCATTGCTTGCATGAGTGTTCTGAGAGCAGGAAATACAACACTTGAGGATGGAAAGGTGCGAATCTGTGTACCAATTGCTTATGAAACAGAAAATGAGATTTTAGAAGAGTCTGTGCGCATTGGAAAAAGCAGTGTGGCAGATATTGCTGAGTGGCGTATCGATTGGTATCAGGACGTGTTTCAGCCAAGAAAGAGAAATGCGCTTGCAAAAAAAATTCGTAAGAATCTGCAGGGAAAGCCGCTTTTAGTAACATTTCGAAGCAGACGAGAGGGCGGTGAAAGGGATATTACTCCCACAGCTTACCAGGCACTTCTTGATGAAATAATAGAAAGTAATAGTATAGAAAGCAATGTGGTTGACCTTCTTGATGTTGAGCTTAGTCAGGGAATGGCATGTGTACAGGAATTGATAAAACATGCACACCAGATGGGTATCGGTGTGATTGTATCACAGCACGATTTTAAAAAGACACCGGAAGCTTCAAATCTTATTACAACAATGGAGCAGATGGCAGGCTACGGCGCAGATGTCTGCAAAATAGCAGTGATGCCTCAGTCTCTTGCAGATGTGGCAGCGCTTCTTTTGGCGACAGGAACTATGAAGGAGAATCATCCAGAGACACTTTTAATTACAATGTCAATGGGGCGCACAGGATGTGTGAGCAGGCTTTGCGGCGGTTTATTTGGCAGTGTAATGAGTTTTGGAAGCATGGGAAAAGCCAGTGCACCGGGACAGGTATCAGCCAAAGAGCTGTCAGATGTGTTATGGGCAATTGAGCGAGCAGTTGAATAGTTATAATCTAAAAAAAAGCAGTCAGTTGACTGCTTTTTTTAGATTTACTATAATTATGGTTTTACCTTTGGAAGTGTTTCAATAAATTCAGCGTTATTTTTTGTGTGTACAAAATGATTTAAAATTTGTTCAATTGCATCATCATTCTTTAGTCCGCTTATGCTTTTGCGGATAGTGGAAACAGCTGTAAGTTCATCTGGTGTCAGAAGCAGATCTTCACGTCTTGTTCCAGAACGGGTAATATCAATTGCCGGGAAGATACGGCGCTCAGACAGCTTTCTGTCTAATACAAGCTCCATGTTTCCAGTTCCCTTAAATTCTTCAAATACCATATCATCAAGACGGCTTCCAGTGTCAACAAGTGCAGTGGCAAGGATAGTAAGACTGCCGCCCTCACGCATATTTCTGGCAGCGCCGAAAAACTTCTTTGGCATATGAAGTGCAGCCGGATCAAGTCCACCAGAAAGAGTGCGTCCGCTTGGAGTCACGGTAAGATTATATGCGCGAGCCAGACGAGTCAGGCTGTCTAATAAAACCATAACATCCTGCTTATGCTCAACAAGACGCTTCGCACGCTCAAGAACCATCTCAGCAACCTGCTTGTGATGTTCAGGTGTTTCATCAAATGTAGAATAAATTACCTCAACATGCTCTCCCTGAATGGATTCACGGATATCTGTAACCTCCTCTGGGCGCTCATCAATAAGAAGGATGATAAGATGCATATCAGGATAATTGTGTGTAACAGCATTTGCAATCTCCTTTAAAAGCGTTGTCTTTCCAGCTTTTGGCGGGGAGACGATCATACCGCGTTGTCCTTTTCCAATAGGGCTGATCAGATCAACAATGCGAAGAGCAGTGGAGCCGCCTTCAACCTCCATAGACAGACGACTGTTAGGGAAAACAGGAGTAAGCTTTTCAAAATTCGGGCGGTGTGAGCAAAGCTCAGGATTAACACCATTGATTGTATTGATGCGAATCAAAGCATCATATTTATTATCATCTGGATTTGCTTTTTGGAAACCATCTACCATATCACCTGTTCTAAGGCCAAAACGACGAATCTGAGACGGCGCAACATATACATCCTGCTGACCAGTTAAGAAGTTTGCAGAGCGAAGGAAACCAAAGCCTTCCTGTAAAACCTCAAGAATACCGCATGCCGGCTGGCATCCTTCTGGAAGAGCACCATCATTATCAAAGCGGTTTGCAAAATCATCACGCATTGCGTTATCAAAACGATTAGAATATTGAGCAGATGTATCTCTTGAATCAAAACGATTCTGACTGGAAAGCTCTGTTCTTGAATCAAAGCGATTGACAGCATCGGTACGGTTTGTCATATCGTTTCTGTTCATAGCATCATTTCTGTCATTTCGATTAAAGTCGGTACGGTTTTGATAGTCATTTCTGGAATCAAAACGGTTCTGGAAATCATTTCTATAATTATCGTAGCGGTTTGTATAATCTCTTGAAGAATTGTTATAGCGGTTCTGATAATCATTTCTGGAATCATAGCGGTTTGAGTAGTCATTTCTGACTGAAAAATCACTGCGTCCTGAAAAATCTCTTCCGGAATTATCAAAACGTCCCTGGGAATCATTTCTTGTATTATCAAAACGATTTTGAACATCATTTCTCGTAGAATCAAAGCGATTTGAGGAATCCATTCTTGTATTATCAAAGCGGCTTGTAGAATCTATTCTTGTATTATCAAAGCGTCCTTGGGAATCATTTCTTGTAGTATCGAAGCGGTTTACAGAATCCTCGCGCCAGTTAGAATCAGGGCGACCGTTTCGTACACGTGGCTTACGCGGATGAACCGTGTGGGCGTTTGACTGGCGAAGATCCTTAAAGGAAGAGGAGGAATAGGAATTATTCCTGCTGTAAAAATTATTTCTTGCGGCAGCATAGGAAGCTGCAGAAGCAGCATAGGAGCGGCGCTCTCTTTGTGCTGTTGGATCAGCAAGTTTTTCAGAAGAAGAATCCTGTACATCATCAGAAGAAGATGGAGCAGAGCTCATTTGTGAAGAATCTGTCTCTGATAAAGCTGTCTTTGTATCAGTGGAATTTGTTTCAGAAGATGCCGATACAAGTTCGTTGTCGGATGAAGCCGTATCAGATGTTTGAACATTTTGTGTTTGCGGCGTCTGTGCCTGTTCCGGGCTAAGTCTTTCCAGAATTACATCAATCAGCTGCGCCTTGCGCAGAGTAGAAACGTTCTTAATGTGATTTTCTTTCGCAATCTGTTTTAGCTCAGTGAGCGGAAGTGATTTTAATTTTCCACGCATAAATAACCATGCCTTTCTCATGTTTTTGTCAGACAAAATACAAATTATAATATTTTTTTAATTTCACCTTTCGAAATGATGCAGCATTCGCATAGCTGCAGCTAAACATCACACTATCATTATACGAATGAAATGGCAAAAAGTAAAGTAAAAAAATAAACCAAAACTTGACGAATGTATGTAAAATTGATATCATTATTCTATAGTGCGTCACGTGTGAAGGAGGAAAAAGATGCTGTGGGGAGAAAAACCGTATTATTCGCTTGATTATTACCTGAAGCAAACGTTTGGTTCAAAGACTTATAAGGCATCGTTAGATGCCGGTTTTACTTGTCCAAACAGGGATGGAACAATCGGGCGCGGCGGATGTATTTTCTGTAGCAGAGGCGGTTCAGGTGAATTTGCAGGCAGCAGAGCGCTGTCAATTAAAGAGCAGATCGACAGTCAGATTGAAAAGCTTGGCTCCTTTCATGCAAAGCAGTATATTGCATATTATCAGGCTTTTACAAATACATATGCAGATTTGGATTATTTAAGACGTGTCTATGAACCTTCTTTTTTACATGAAAAGGTTGCAGTGGTGGATATTGCGACAAGACCAGACTGTGTGGGAGAGGATGTTGTTTCACTTCTTTGTGAATATTCCAAAAGAAAGCCGGTGTGGGTAGAACTGGGACTTCAGACAATACACGAGGACACGGCAGCCTATATTAGACGTGGATATGATTTGACATGCTTTGAAAACGCATTAAAGCGTCTTAATGATGCACAGATTCCTGTAATCGTTCATGTGATACTTGGTCTTCCAGGCGAAGATAAGGAAAAAATGCTCGAAACTATTCGTTATCTGAATAATGCAGGGATCTTTGGAATAAAGCTGCAGCTTCTTCATGTGCTTGAAAATACTGACCTTGCAGATGAATTTCGTGCCGGAAAGTTTCAGACATTGTCTATGGAAGCATATGTGGATCTTGTTGTTTCCTGCATCGGTGCACTTTCACCAGATATTGTCATTCATAGGCTGACAGGAGATGGTCCGTCAAATCAGCTGATTTCACCGCTGTGGAGCCGGGCAAAGCGCAGTGTGCTTAATTGTATTCATCATGAATTGAAGACACGGGGAATATACCAAGGCTGCTTTTTAAAAGAGCAGGGCTGATATATAGAAAGGAACTATTGGATTATGGCAGAACCATTGACATTATATAAACTGATGATACTTTATTTATTGAAAAAGGTGAATTATCCGTTGTCAAACGGGCAGATGTCTGAGTTCTTTGTGAGTAAATCGTATACAGACTATTTTACCTTTCAGATGGTGATCAATGAACTGCTGGGAACCTCTCTGATTCACAAGGAAA
This sequence comes from Anthropogastromicrobium sp., assembly GCF_037349415.1. Classification (NCBI taxonomy): domain Bacteria; kingdom Bacillati; phylum Bacillota; class Clostridia; order Lachnospirales; family Lachnospiraceae; genus Anthropogastromicrobium; species Anthropogastromicrobium sp. Next base: position 81,990 of record NZ_JAXWCK010000036.1, on the reverse strand, counting down.
CAATCAGAAATACATCACGCTACGAGCTGACAAAAGAGGGCGAAGAGGTGCTCTTTTATTTTGAAAATAAAATAACAGGCGAAGTCAAGCAGGACATGGATGATTTTTTAAAGGAAAACAATTTTAAGCTTAGAACAGAAAATTCTGTGCTGGCCAATTATTATAAGAGTACGGCAAGCAATGATTTTGAGATTGATTGTGTCGTAAAGGAAGGCAAGAATACGCTAATTGAGTTAAAGCTTTCGGCAGCGACAGAGGAGATGGCTGAAAAAATGTGCGACAATTGGGAAAAAGCAAGCAAAGAAATCTATGAGTTTGCCATGAAAAAATTGTTATAAAAATAATAAAATAAGTACTTGCACAGAGGAATGTTTTGTGTTATGATTTTATTGTTGCGTTATAAGCGCTGTGTTCGTACAGTGTCAAGTGCGCGTAAATTATTATGACTATGATGATGGTTGGGAACCATCACAAGGAAGAAGAGGTGAGCTCATGAAGGAAGGAATCCATCCAGAATATTATCAGGCAAAGGTTACCTGCAACTGTGGCAACGAGTTCGTTACCGGATCCACAAAGAAGGAGATCCACGTTGAAATCTGTTCTAAGTGCCATCCGTTCTACACTGGCCAGCAGAAGGCAACTTCCGCACGCGGACGTATTGATAAGTTTAACCGTAAGTATGGTTTAAAGAGTGAATGATGTTGACTGAAGCAGGTTGAGATTTTTATCTCAACCTCTTTTGTCGTTTAAGGACAAACAAAGGAGTGCGGATGAAGTCATCAGGAATTGGCGGCCAGGCCGTCATGGAAGGAATTATGATGCGAAACGGCAGCGAGTATAGTGTGGCTGTTCGCAAGGAAAATGGAGAAATTGAAGTAAAAAAAGAAACATACAAGGGCGTGGGATCAAAGTGTAAGCTGTTTCGTCTTCCATTTATAAGAGGAATCTTTAGCTTTGTGGATTCACTTGTACTTGGCATGAAATCTTTAAATTATTCTGCAAGCCTTTTTATGGAGGACGGCGAGGAAGAAGAACCGGGACGCTTTGAAAAATGGCTTCAGAAAAAGTTTGGCGATAAAGCAGAAAAAGTAATTATGGACCTGACCATGGTTATTTCTATCATATTAGCGATGGGGATTTTTATGGTATTTCCAACATGGGTATCCACACTCATGAAGCCACTTCTTGGAAATGGTATTTGGATGGCACTTTTTGAAGGCGTGCTTCGTATCGCTATTTTTATTGCCTATGTTGGACTGATCTCATTGATGCCAGATATCAAAAGAACATATATGTATCACGGTGCAGAGCATAAGTGTATTAACTGTATTGAGCATGGAATGCCATTAACAGTAGAAAATGTTATGAAAAGCTCTAAGGAGCATAAGCGCTGTGGAACTAGCTTTTTGTTAATTGTCATGGTTATCAGCATTCTTTTCTTTTTGGTGATTCGTCCGGAGACATTGTGGCTTCGTCTGGTATCAAGAATCCTTTTGATTCCGGTAATCGCCGGCGTTTCTTTTGAGTTTTTGCGTCTTGCCGGAAACAGTGACAATCCAGTTGTTAATCTTTTAAGTAAGCCAGGTTTAATGCTTCAGGGACTGACCACAAAGGAGCCAGATGAAAAGATGGCAGAGGTAGCTATCTGTGCAGTAGAGGCCGTATTTGACTGGAAGGCATATGAGGAGGCAAACTTTAATTGATGGAAGATAATCAGGTACAGAAAGAAATACAAAGTCAGAATCAATTGTCAAATGATGAAATAATTTCGTGGGGACAGCTTTTAAGCGAGGCAAAAGATACACTTACAAAAGCAAATGTACCAGATGCAGACATTGACGCATGGCTTCTTATGGAGCACTGCTTTTCGATTACAAAGAGTTTCTTCTTTTTAAATCGCAGACAAATTGTGGAATCGAAAGAGAAGATAAAACAGTATCGTGAGTTTATAAAACAGCGCGCAGCGCGTATTCCACTTCAGTATCTGACAAAGACGCAGGGGTTTATGGGGTTAGAGTTCTCTGTAACCCCTGCTGTTTTGATACCGAGGCAGGATACAGAGACGCTTGTAGAGACAGTGCTTTCATATGCAAAGGATAAGCCAGGGGCAAGTCTTGTTGATGTGTGCACGGGAAGTGGCTGCATAGCTGTGTCGCTCGCTCATTACGGAAATTTTGCACAGGTGACAGCGTCCGACATTTCAAGTGCAGCGCTTTTGGTGGCAAAGAAAAATGCAGCAGACAATCATGTATCGGTGCAGTTTTTCGAGAGTGATTTACTCGAACAGGTGCCAGGACGATTTGACATGATTGTGTCAAACCCACCTTACATTGAAGACGATGTAATTTTAGGGTTAGAGCCGGAGGTAAAGGATAATGAACCTATGCTTGCTTTATCAGGCGGAAAAGATGGGCTTATCTTTTACAGGCGTCTGACTGAAACTGCAAAAGATCATTTAAATCCGGGCGGCGCACTTTTTGTCGAGATTGGCTATAACCAGTGGGAAGCGGTGGCAGAGCTGTTTCGTGCAAATGGTTTTTCAAAGCCGACTCTTGTGCGCGATCTTGCAGGACTTGACCGCGTGGTGTGGGGCGTACTGGATGAGATATGATTTACAAAACAATCGTTAAGCCGCGTCCGTAAGTAGAAAATGTGAATGAATAATAGAAAAGAGGAGTTATTTATGTTTGACCGTTTGGATGATATATTAATCCGCTTTGAGGAGCTTCTTCATGAACTGGGTGATCCGGTACTTACATCTGATCCGGAAAAATTTCGCCGTCTTATGAAGGAGCAGGCCGAGCTTGCCCCTCTGGTGGAGACTTATACACAGTATAAGAAAACAAAAAAAAGCATTGAAGAAAATCTGGAGCTTTTAGAGGAAGAGCGTGATGAAGAGATGCGCGAGCTTTTAAAGGAAGATCTTGCTGAGGCAAAAAAACAGATGCCTGAGCTTGAAAAAGAGTTAAAGCTTTTGCTTCTTCCAAAAGATCCTAATGATGAGAAAAACGTATTTGTTGAGATTCGTGCTGGTGCAGGCGGAGATGAGGCAGCACTTTTTGCCGCAGATCTGTTTCGTATGTACAGCAGATTTGCAGAGAGAAACCGCTGGAAAAGTGAGCTGATCAGTGTAAATGAGAGTGGTATTGGCGGCATGAAAGAGGTTGTATTTATGATCTCCGGACAGGGTGCTTATTCTAGACTTAAATACGAAAGTGGTGTGCATCGTGTTCAGCGTGTGCCTGAGACAGAAAGCGGCGGACGAATCCATACGTCAACAGCAACAGTTGCAATCATGCCGGAGGCAGAGGATGTCGATGTTGTCATTGATATGAATGACTGCAAGTTTGATGTATTCCGTGCATCAGGAAATGGCGGCCAGTGTGTCAATACGACAGATTCAGCTGTACGTCTGACTCATATTCCAACAGGAATCGTAATTTCCTGTCAGGACGAAAAGTCTCAGCTTAAAAATAAAGATAAGGCATTAAAGGTACTTCGTGCTAAGCTGTTTGAACTTGAGACAGCAAAGAAGCAGGATGAGCAGGCAAAGTACAGACGAAGCCAGATTGGAACAGGAGACCGTTCTGAGAAAATTCGTACTTATAACTTTCCGCAGAGCCGCGTGACAGATCACAGAATTAAGCTGACACTTTATAAACTTGATGCCATTATGGACGGTGATCTCTTTGAACTGATTGACAGTCTGACAGCAGCAGATCAGGCTGAAAAACTGTCGAATATGGAAAATCAGATAATGTAGTTTTACAAAAAGTGTTGTACTATTTTGTGTAAATTGCTCTTTTTTGATAAAAACATCAAAAAATATAGACTTTTTGAAAAGATATGATATAATTCTTCTTAGCTATGTGGAAAGGAAGGATTAGATATGAACATTGGACTTACCGCTCATAACAGCAAAAAGACGCTGCTGGAAAGTTTTTGCATTGCGTATAAAGGCATTTTTAAGAAGCATACGCTGATTGCGACCAATGCGACAGCAAACCACATTGCCAAAGCGACAGGCATGAAAGTGACCAGTTTGCTTCCGGGTCAGATGGGAGGCTCGAAGCAGATGCAAAATATGATCGCAAACAATGATATCGATCTGGTTATATTTTTTCACAGTGCTGATTTAGAGCAGGATGCAGAAAGTATGAATCTGGCTGAGATTTCACGGTTGTGTGATATGTATAATATCCCTCTGGCGACAAACATCGCCACCGCAGAGTCACTTGTATTGTGTCTTGACCGAGGTGATATGGAGTGGAGAGATTACAAATAGTACGCAGTTATGCACAGAATGCAGCCCTTAAGGCTGCATTCATTTGTTTTTAAGCAATATTTAATTTAAAACTTAAAAGCAGATAATAAAATAAATTTACAAGTGATTAAAAAAGGAGACATCATGGAGCATAGAGAAATATCCCGAGCTGTTATCAAACGGCTACCGCGGTATTATCGTTATCTGGGAGAACTTATGCAGGAGGGCGTAGAGCGAATTTCTTCCGGAGAGTTATCCAAAAGAATGCAGATTACAGCATCACAGATTAGACAGGATCTGAATAATTTTGGAGGCTTCGGACAGCAGGGATACGGCTATAATGTAAAGTATCTTTATCATGAAATCGGAAAAATATTGGGGCTTGATAAGACATACAATTTAATTATAATCGGTGCAGGAAATCTTGGTCAGGCGATTGCAAACTATGCCAATTTTGAGCGTCGTGGTTTTGTTGCAAAGGCAATGTTTGATACAAATCCACAGTTAAAGGGAAAGACTGTACGTGGTATTCCAGTTTATTCAATGGATGATCTGGAAAATTATATCAGAAATAACGATGTTCAGATTGCAGCACTGACTCTTCCAAAGGCAGGGGCAGAGGCAGCAGCTAAAAGACTTATCAAGATCGGCATTCGCGGTATCTGGAATTTTGCCCACACCGATCTTCGTGTACCAGATGATGTGGTTGTAGAAAATGTTCATTTGTCAGAGAGTCTGATGCGTATTTCATATCGTCTTAGTAATCAGGAGGAATAATCATGAAGCAGCTGTTGACAGGAAAGCAGATGAAGCAGGCGGACACATGGTCAATTAAAGAGTTTGGAATGGAAAGCCTGATTTTGATGGAGCGTGCAGCGCTTTGTGCAGCACAGCACATCATGTCAGTGCAAAAACCAGGATGCGTCTTTATTATGTGCGGCATGGGGAATAATGGTGCTGATGGACTGGCAATGGCAAGAATCCTCTCACAAAACGGCTGGTCTGTTAGAATTGCTGCTATTGGACAAATCGAGAAGGCAACGAAGGAATGGCTCTATCAAAAAGCACTTTTAGACAAAATGGAAATTTTGCCCGTGCAATACTTTTATGAGTCAGATGATAAGGATGAAGAAGAATACAGATCAGCACTTTCAAATCTTTATGTGCCGGCGCAGGTGTATGTGGATGCTCTATTTGGCGTTGGCTTGTCGCGCAAGGTGAGTGGAGTTTACCGCGCTGCTATTGAAGAATGGAATGAACATAAAAAGAAGTGCGGTGCATATGGTGTTGCTGTTGATATATGCTCTGGTTTAGACGCAAAAAGCGGACAGATGCTCGGTGCATGTGTTAAGGCAGATGTACAGATCACATTTGGCTATGGAAAAGTAGGTCAGTTTCTGTATCCTGGTGCATCATTATCAGATCAGACAATCATATGCGATATAGGTATGCCAAATGAAGCAGTTTATCATGTAGACGGATTTCCATTTAATTGTCTTGAAAAATCTGATGCAAAAGACTGGCTTGGCAGCCGTTGTTTGTGGGGCAATAAGGGGACGTTTGGTCGTGTTGTGATTATTGCAGGAAGCAGCGGCATGGCAGGAGCCGCATATTTGTCGGCACTTGCTGCCTATCGCACAGGAGCAGGTCTTGTTGATATTGTCACACCCAAATGCAATCGTCTGGTTTTACAGCAGCTGCTTCCAGAGGCAGTGCTGCATTGTATTTCAGAAATTTCAAAAGATGAAGAACAGCTGGCATATCTGCGAAATGAGGTACTTCCAAAGGCAAAAGCTATTGTGATTGGACCAGGACTTTCAACCGATACCTTAGCAAAAAAGCTTTTGGATATGGTCTTAGAGTGGAACAGATCACAAAATTGCCCTATTGTTATTGATGCAGATGCCTTAAATCTGCTTGCGATGAGAACAAATATTGATCAGGCAGAATACCTTGGAGAAAATGTGATTCTTACGCCGCATCCAGGTGAGCTTGGTCGCTTGATGGACTCATCTGCGAAAGAGGCAGCTAAAAATCTTCTATATTTTGCAGAAGAATTACAAAAAAAGTTTGGCTGTATATGCGTCTGCAAGGATGCTCGCACAGTCATTCTAACACAAAAAAACAGATATCTGAACCTTACCGGAAACAGCGGTATGGCAACAGGCGGAAGCGGTGACGTACTGACCGGCGTGATCGCGTCGCTTGCCGCACAGGGGCTGTCTGCCGAAAGGGCAGCTGTTCTTGGCGTCTGGCTGCATGGCGCAGCTGGTGATGAGGCGGCAAAGGAAAAGAGTCCATATAGTATGATCGCGCGTGATCTGGCAGATGGACTATCAAAAGTGCTGATACAAACAAGCAGGAAGAAGGTATAAGGATATGCATAACTATCACAGAGTCTGGGCAGAGGTTAATCTGGATGCCATAAGAGCCAATATGGAGTCGTTTAGAGATAATGTTCCAAAAGAGGCAATGCTTTGCGGTGTTATTAAAACAGATGGATATGGTCTGGGAGCCGTCCCAGTTGCAAAAACAATTGATGATCTGGTATGGGGCTATGCCGTAGCCACAATTGACGAGGCATTAAATCTGCGCCGCCATAACATCACAAAGCCCATTCTGGTGCTCGGTTATGTTCATCCGGAACGCTTTGCAGATCTGGTTGATCATAAAATTCGTTATGCCGGTTTTGAGGAAGATAAGATAATGCTTCTTTCTGAGACGGCAAAAAAGATGGGCAAAAAAGCATATGTACATGTAAAGGTAGATACGGGAATGAGCCGCATTGGCATGACACCAGAGCATGCACTTTCTTTTGTAAAATGGCTTTCAACTCAGGAGAATATTTGTACAGAGGGTATTTTTACTCATATGGCAACTGCTGATATGATCAAAAATCAAGGAGCTATTGAGCAGCAAAAACGCTTCCAAAAGATAGTAGAGAGCTTAAAAGAGGCAGGATGCTGTCCTCCAATCTGCCATTGTGCTAATTCAGCAGCAGGCATCTGGATGACAAATGCGCCGGGCAATATGTTTCGTATCGGTATTTCTCTGTACGGCTATTACCCGTCAGAGGAAGTCAGAAAGGATATTGTATCGCTCACACCGGCACTAACACTAAAGTCTGAGATTGCCTATATTAAGACTGTTCCTACAGGAACAGCAATCGGATATGGAGCAACATTTGTAACAGATCATGAAACTGTGGTAGCCACGATTCCAATTGGCTATGGAGATGGTTATCCAAGAGCACTTTCAAATAAGGGAAGTATTTTAATCCATGGAAAGAAAGCGCCGATTTTGGGCCGTATCTGCATGGACCAGACAATGGTAGATATCAGTGATATTCCAGAAGCAAAAGAAGGCGACGAGGTAGTTGTCATTGGAAAAAGCGGTGATAATGAGCTGAGCGCCGAGGAAGTTTCTGAACTTGCGGGAAGCTTTAATTATGAACTTTTGTGTGACCTTGGAAAGCGTATTCCGAGAGTTTATTACCGCCACGGCAAAGTAGTCGGAAGCAAGGATTATAACGAAGACGATTACTGTGATTTTATGTAATCAGAGTAAGATGCGGGAGTGCAAAGCACAGCGTTAAATTGTTGCGATGATCAATATATGCACATACCATACAATAACAGCATCTGTCAGGATGAATAAGAAATTCCAATATGGAAATACTTAGAATATCCTGAAAGAAATTGGAGTGTGCATATATGGTAATCCGTAGAGGTGATATTTATTATGCGGATCTTCGCCCTGTGGTAGGTTCTGAACAGGGTGGTGTCCGCCCGGTACTTATTATACAAAACGATATGGGAAACAGGCACAGCCCGACAGTGATTTGTGCCGCCATTACATCACGCATGTCAAAGGCAAAGTTGCCAACGCATGTTGTAATTGATTCACGCTGCTGCAGTATCGTAAAAGATTCCGTTGTATTACTAGAGCAGCTTCGCACAATAGACAAACAGCGCCTTCGCGAAAAGGTATGTCATCTGGAAGAGGATATGATCCGCCAGATAGACGAGGCACTGCGCGTCAGTTTAGACATCACCCGTACATAGATAGAGCGGGTCTTTCAAATTATACTTGCAAGATTGAAAAATACATGATAAGATAAATTAGTTAAACAAACATATAGTTTTAAGTCACAAAGGAGCGTTAAAAATGTCAGGACATTCTAAATTTGCCAATATTAAGCATAAGAAGGAAAAGAACGATGCCGCAAAGGGAAAAGTATTTACCCGTATCGGCCGTGAAATCGCAGTTGCAGTAAAGGAAGGCGGAGCAGATCCGGCAAACAACAGCAAGCTGCGTGATGTCGTTGCAAAGGCAAAGGCAAACAACATGCCAAATGATACCATTGACCGCAGCATCAAGAAGGCAGCAGGAGATGCAAATGCTGCAAACTACGAGTCTATCACTTACGAGGGATATGGCCCAAGCGGAACTGCGATTATTGTAGAGACACTGACCGATAACCGTAACCGTACCGCATCAAATGTGCGCAACGCTTTCACAAAGGGCAGCGGAAACGTAGGAACAAATGGCTGCGTATCCTTCATGTTTGACCGCAAGGGTCAGATCATCGTAGATAAGGAAGAATATGAGGGCGATGCAGATGAGCTGATGATGACTGCTCTTGATGCAGGCGCAGAGGATTTCTCTGAGGAAGAAGACTGCTACGAGATCTACACCGATCCAGACAACTTCTCTGAGGTAAGAGAGGCACTTGAAAAAGCAGGTGTTCCGATGGCAAGCGCAGAGGTTACTATGATTCCTCAGAATTATGTTGATCTGACATCTGATAATGATGTAAAGCTTATGAACCGTATTCTTGATATGCTGGATGACGATGATGATGTACAGGAAGTATATCATAACTGGAATCAGCCGGAAGAGGAAGACGAGGACTGATTACGTTTTTCGCCTCAAATTGAATAGAACGAAAAAAAGCACCGCCGCTAGGAGAACCTTCGGCTGTGCCTTTTTTTATGCCCTCAAGGTTTAAGTACGAGGGGTATAAGTATTGTAGTGGGACCATTATGCCGGGTAAACTGTGTTACCCTCTGTCAGATTACCGAGCACATTGTCCAGATAGCGTTTTGCCAGATACTTTGCCATAGGCAAGTTCATATCAAGATAGTTTCCGCAGGAAATTGCATCTGCACCTGGTACCTCACCTTCAAAACCAGCCATAAAAGCATACATTTCACAAAGCAGATCAATAATGTCCATCGGCTCTAATTCACCAGCTAAGATCAGATAAAATCCAGTTCTGCATCCCATCGGTCCAAAATAAATGACGCGATCCTTCCATACAGGATGATTGCGTAAAAATGTAGCGCCAAGATGCTCAAGTGTGTGAACCTCAGCCGTGTTCATGACAGGTTCTTTGTTTGGTCTTGTCATGCGAAGATCAAATGTTGTTAATGTTTCACTTCCAACTTTGTCGCGGCGAGAAACATAAACGCCAGGGACAAGAGTAAGATGATTGACCTGAAAGCTTGCAATTTTTTCCATAATACATATATCCTTTCTAAAATTTAAAATGAATTTTGACCTATTTTTTTATCAGACAGCTGATTGTCTGACTTTCATTGTAAAGGAAAAAAAGGATACTTGCAAGCATGAAACAAACTTCCAAACTGCTTTGTTAAAAATGTATGTGAAAATAAGGGCAAGGACACGCTATTTCGTCAAAACTGCAAAGAAAAGACAACAATATGATTAGAATTGATCAATTATTTCGGTTATGATAAGGGTAACTACCGAAAGTGTGAGAAGCTGTGAGCTTTTCAGGAAAGGGAGGATGAGATGGCAGAAATAAAGAAAGGCAGCTTTACGCTGCCAGGTGAAGCAGGTTTTGAGAGCCTGACATTAAAAATGGCAGAAAAATGGGGAGCAGACGTCATTCGCGACAGCGATGGTACGAAGCTTTCAGAAGATATTACAAAGGCAGGGTATGGTATTTACTCTACGATTTGCGTAATCCGTGCCGATAATGCATGGGCGAAAAAGAATATGGATAAACTTCAGCAAAACTTTTTAATGAGCGAGCCTGTTATGGCAGAGTCTGATACAGTAGTGATCAGCCCATTAAAGGGATATTTTACTCAGCAGTTTAAGCTCAATAAGTCAGAGGAAGCACTGGCATATTGGCAAGTTTTTGACCGCACAACAGGCGAGGAGATCAAGAACTGGAGCTTTGATTCTGAGGCAGAAACAGTAACTATTACTGGTGCATCACCGTGGCACAGCTATACAGTAAACTTCCTTGCAGTTCGCCTTTGGGAAGAGATTTCCATGTATAATCACATTACAAATGATTGGGGTGACAAGGAACATTTGATGGCAGTTGATCCAAGATACCCAGAGACACAGGCTCATATGATAAAGTGGATGACAGAGTGGTGTGAGAAAAATCCAGATACAACAGTAGTTCGTTTTACTTCCATGTTCTACAACTTTGCATGGTTCTGGAAGGATGACAAAAACTGCAGAGATGCATTCTCTGACTGGGGTTCATATGCAATGACAACCACACCGTTAGCGCTCAAGGAATTTGAGAAGAAGTATGGCTACGCGATGACATCCGAGGATTTTGTCAATGCAGGACTTTATACTTCCACTCATAATGTTCCGTCTAAGAAGTATAGAGCATGGATGGATTTTATCAATGAATTTGTTGTAAGCTTCGGAAAGAAGTTAATCGATATCGTTCACAGCTATGGAAAGAAAGCTTATGTTTTCTATGATGACAGCTGGATTGGTGTAGAGCCGTATTCCAAGCGTTTTAAGGAGTTTGGCTTTGATGGTCTGATCAAGTGTGTATTCAATGGCTTTGAGGCACGTCTTTGCGCAGGTGTAGATGGTGTTACGCATGAGCTTCGTTTCCATCCATATTTGTTCCCGACTGGTCTGACAGGTGAGCCAACATTTGCACCGGGCGGAAATCCAAAGCTGGATGCAAGCCGTTACTGGGTAAATGTGCGTCGTGCACTTCTTCGTAAGCCAGTAGACCGTATTGGTCTGGGCGGATATCTGCATCTTGTAGAGCCATTCCCGGATTTCTGTGATTACATTGCACAGGTAGCAGATGAGTTTCGTCTGTTAAAGAGCTTCAACGCATCATGTGAGCCATACACATTGCCAGGCAAGGTAGCAGTGCTTACTGCATGGGGTTCACTTCGTTCATGGATCTGCAGCGGTCATCTGCATGAGCATCCAGAGGTCGATTTGACAAATCTTCTTGATGCAATTTCAGGTCTTCCATTTGATGTACAGTTTATGAGCTTTGATGATGTTTTAGCAAATGGTATTCCAGAAGATGTAAAGGTTATCATTAACGCAGGTGTTGCAAACAGTGCATGGAGCGGCGGCGATTATTGGAAGGAAGCTGGTGTAATCGAAGCACTGACTGCATTCGTTCACAACGGCGGAGGTCTGCTTGGCGTAAATGATCCGTCTGCTGTATGGGCAAATGGAAGCTTCTTCCAGTTAGCACCTGTCTTTGGCATCGACAAGGATCTTGGCACCAAAAAGTGTATCGGAAAGTATGTAAATCCAGTTACAGAAGGCACATTTGTGATGGAAGATACACCAAATATCGGTGAATCAATGGTAGAAAATCCGGGCGTTTACTGCAAGAGCGCAAATGTAAGCGTACTGGCTGCTAATGGAAAGACACCGCTTATTACGCTGAATCAATTTGGTGCAGGTAAGGCAATGTATATGTCATCCTTCCGCGTATCAAAGGAGTCTACACGTTTCTTAATGAGAGCACTGTTAACACTTCTTGGCAAGGAAGATAAGGTAAGAGATTATATCTGTGACAACCTGTATACTGAGTGTGCATATTATGAGGAAATTGATAAGCTGGTAGTCATCAATAACAGTGGTGACACACAGAAGACAGTAATTAAGACTGCAAAGGGTGATGTAACTGTAGAGCTTGCACCATTTGCAACAAAGATTTTATAATCAGGAGGAAAACATGAAGGTTTCATTCGACAATGAAGAAATTTTGTCTGCGATTGACCGTGTGGCAAAGAAGACGATGACCATGGATCTGACATGGGACTGGCCGTGTGGTGTAGCTTATTATGGACTGGCAGAGGCATATAAGGCAACCGGAAAAACAGAGTACATGGAATTTTTAAAGAACTGGGTAGACGAGTACATCGAGATGGGTCTGCCGTCATGGAATGTAAATACTTGCGCAATGGGTCACTGCCTGATCACTCTGTACGAGTACACAGGCGACAAGAAGTACTGGGATATCATCATGAGCAAGATCGAGTATCTTAGAAACGATGCACTTCGTTTTGGCGATCATGTATTGCAGCACACTGTTTCAAGCAACAACGATTTTCCAGAGCAGTGCTGGGCAGATACACTTTTTATGGCAGCTTTCTTAATGCTTCGCGTTGGTTCAAAGCTTCGTATGCTTAATCCAGACGATCCGAAAGATGCAGCACTTATGGAGTATCAGCCGCAGGCAATGGACATCATCAACGATTCATTAAATCAGTATTACTGGCATATTCAGTATCTGCAGAACAAAGAGACAAGCCTGTGGTATCATGGCTACAACAACGTTCATAAAGATCACATGTCAGGTTTTTACTGGGGCCGTGCTAATGCATGGGCAGCATATACCATGTCTCAGGTAAAGAAGAATCTGTATGACTGGTATCTGTTCCCACCGTGCATGGACGTAGAGTGCTCACTTCGCGATCAGCTTGCAGCATTGAAACTCGTTCAGACAGAAAATGGTCTTTGGAGAACAATTCTCGATGATGAGGAAGCATACGAGGAAGTATCTGCATCAGCAGGTATCGCAGCAGCAATGGTAGAGATGAACAATCCTCTTCATGCAAAGTATGTTCAGAAGGCATTAAAAGGCATTTTAGATAATGTTTCCGCAGATGGAAGAGTATTGAACGTATCAGGCGGCACAGCAGTTATGAAAGACCGCGAGGGATATATGGGCGTACCAAAGGCTTGGATCCAGGGATGGGGACAAGGTCTGGCGCTGGCATTCTTTACTGCAATTTTAAACGACAGCAAAAAGCAGCAGTAATCTTTATGCTATACAATATGATAATGTGACAACCCGAAACGGTATGGCCTGCGAAAGTGGGCTGTGCCGTTTTTTGTGTGGCAACCCGGAAGTGTGTGTGGTGCAACCCGGAAGTGTGTGGAGTCCGTGAGGTTACAAGGTGCAACCCGGAAGTTTTACGAGCGCGGTTCGCCGATTGTTTTGTCGGCCTCTCTTTTCCGCAGGTACCTGTTACGCTATTTATTATCTTAAGTTACTTTGAAAGTCCTGCTACAACGTTCGGCCTCGTAAAAGCAAATCGGTTCACCGCGGATTTAGGTTACAATATTACATCCGAAAGGTTCTTGAAATATGCGAAAAATTGACTTTACTTGATATTATATTTATAATATACTTGGATTGGAAGTGCAAAAGTAAGTATATAAGAGTACATAAGAAAAAACGTGAGGAATAGAGCAGGCAGATGTTTCAAATAGGTGACTGGGTTACGCAGTATAGTGTAGGATATTGGCAAGTTGTTGATATCAAAGCGAAATATGCAGAGGAAGATAGCGGTTATGGAAAGCAATTTTGGAAAAAAGGAGAGCAAATTGGAAAGTGGGTCTTTCTGAAAAAAGCTTTTACACCCAAAATGAAGATTCAAATAAGGAGCGAGTGTGTAGATGGAGAGTGGTGTAAAATTGTTACCGATGAGAAAAGAACCGAAATCAAAAAATATTTTGCAGATCATCCGAATGATTGGGAGCGCTTTTGTAATACACCAGTGGTAATTCCACCAGCTGTCAGTTCAATATGGATGAATCTGTCAGATGATCAGGAAGCAAAAGTATTGCAAATTTTAAAAGAGCTTCCCAAGTGTTTCAGCAGAGCAGAACTTGATCAACAGTTTGAACAGAGGGGCTTATTAAATGTGGTTACAAATCCACCAACATCCCATATTTTATCACTTAGTTGTAATCCATGGGAAGTGGGTGCAAATGCTGTCTTAACATATTTCTCACCGGAGTTAAAGAGAGTATAAGCGAATGTGTTCTTCTATAGTTTTGGTGAAAAAATAGGATGACAGAGGAATAGTTTTGTGCTATAGTAAACTCAGGGGTTGGGAAGATTTGGCGTGTTAAATGTGTCCAAATTGTAAACATGCACGAAAAAGAGGACCTGTCAGAATATTCTGACAAATACTTGCAAAAATAGGCTCTGGAAACCGCATAAAACCTAGGTTTTTGAAGGGGTACTGTAGAAATGAGTCATCAGCCCGAGAGGGCATTGACACTTACGGGTTCTATGTTTATCCATTACAGTAATAATGTAGAAATGAGTTGCTTTAGACGGCAAATTCAATGACAAATAATTGAAAAAGATGGAAAACAAAAGGTAATTGTTAATTTTGAACGTCCGACTGAAAATGGATTTGATTCTGCAAGATGCGAGTTGCCAGATTATAAATGGACAGAGCGAGAGGGATATTCCGATGAAGAAATAGCAATGTTTGATAAACTCTTGCATACTAACGCACATTTGCTGTATAGGGATGCAGAACATGAATAGAGAAAGTGTAGTGTGAAAGTTTCGGGGTCAGGTCTGCCAGCTGCACACAGCTGGTCGGCCCTGACCCCAGTCTCGTCGATGGATTGAAAGACTGAAAAAATTGGATACAGAACAGGAGTAATGTTATGCAGCACGAATGTAGAATAACGGTTCTGGAAACAAAAGTATTCCCAGAACTGCAGGAGAAATATCTGGCTAATCCGAAGTCAGGACCGTGTCCCTGCTTCAAGGCAGGTGAGACATTTTTATTGAAGAGAACACCACAGCAGGATGATTTTTATCATCTGATGAACGGCAAGTTCTGCGGTGAGGCATGGGATGCAGTGAGCCGATATGTCTATACCGCTTTACAGGGCGGATCCATCATGCATGGCTGGACAAATGATGAGCGCATGATGATCACCTGCTGTAATGACGGGACAAGACCTGTCATATTTAAAATAGAAAGAATCGACATCCCGGAGAATGAGGAAGAAAAGGAGTGGCTGGAGAAGCAGAACTTCAAGAACACGGCGGATGACGCTTATACGGGATAAATCGGAATTTGAAGGGAGTAAAAAACTATGCGAAGGAAAGATAGAGAGATTACCGACATTGATAAAATCGAGACAATTATTGCGTCAGCAAGATATATGCATTTAGGAATGTTTGACGGTGAATTTCCTTATATTGTACCATTGCATTATGGCTACCAAATGGAAAAGGGAAAGCTGACATTTTATGTGCATTGTGCGAAAGAAGGACACAAGCTGGAGTGCCTCAAAGAAAACAGGAATGTATTTGTAGAAATTGATAGAGGTGAATCTCTTATTAAAGCGGATATACCTTGCAAATATGGAGCAGAGTATGAGAGCGTTATGTGTCGAGGTAAAGCAATGATCATTGAAGATATAAAAGAAAAATGTAAAGCACTTGGCGTTCTTATGAAAGTACAGACTGGCGAAGAACATGAGATCGACGATAAGATGGCAAGTGCAGTAAATGTGGTTAAGATTGATGTTGAATCCTATACTGCCAAAGCTTGTATCAGATAATAGACAACTTCAAGTTTGCAATACCTAAATCATAGGAAAGGAGGCGCTGCCGATGTACGCACAAAAAGCTATCGTTCATTATGCACCCACTTTGCACACTGTGCGTAACGTTCATAATGCACACTGTGCCTATCGTTTCAGAGTATAATCGTGTGATTGTATCAATTTTGTAAGGGCAATAGACCCACCTTATAATACAGGCAACGATTTCATTTATGCTGACAATTTCATGCATTCACAGGAAGAAGAAAATCAACAGATGGGAATGTATGATGAAGAAACAGGCGACCGTTTATTCAAAAATACAGACACCAACGGGCGCTTTCATTCTGACTGGTGCAGCATGATTTATTCAAGACTGATGTTGGCAAGAAATTTGTTGACGGATGAAGGGGGTATTTTTATTAGTATTGATGATAATGAGCAGGAGAATCTTAAGAAATGCTGTGATGAAGTGTTTGAAACACGTTGTTTTTTGGCAACATTTGTGTGGAAACGTCGAGCATCTTCACAACTTGATAAAAGTAAATGTTACACAGATCACGAATATGTTCTTGCATATACAGGGAAAACATTTCAAGCTTTTCGTGGCATCGACAAAGATTATAAAGGATATTCTAATCCGGATAACGATCCTCGTGGCCCGTGGACAACAAACAGGAAAGGTCTATAAACCAAATTACAACCGTGTTTGGTCATATATTCCGGAATCTATGGCTCAACTCATTGCTGAAAATAGGATAGTTTTTCCAGAAGACACTTCCAAGATACCAATGAAAAAGCGATTTAAGAGACAAAGCTGACCCGTAAAGATATTATTGCTATTTTTGTGGCATTCAAAAGTCTGTTTTCGAGCAGTTTAAAGATAATCCAGAAGAGTTTATCATCAAAGCAGCTGCGCTCATCAATGATGAAAAAGCTACGGCAATTATTCAGCACATTACTTACGATGTTTTAGATGAGTGTTACGGCACGGAGGTCTTTACCGATCCGACTATTAAGGGAAGGTTAGGCATCAATGCGATGAAAGCAAAGAAGCATTTGTATGATCATGTTGTGTTTGATTCGACCAATGAACGCGACTTTGCTACCGAACTGGATATCAATACAGATGTGGTCGTATATGTAAAGTTACCAGATGGATTCTATATTTCGACTCCAGTAGGACATTATAACCCTGATTGGGCAATCGCCTTCTATGAGGGCAAAGTAAAGCATATCTATTTTGTGGCGGAAACGAAGGGTTCTATGTCCTCTATGCAGTTGCATTTGATTGAGGAATCAAAGATTCATTGTGCAAGAGAACACTTTAAAGCGATCTCTAATGGCAATGTTGTTTACGATGTTGTGGACAGCTATAAATCATTGATGGATAAGATTATGAAGTAGAGCATTATGGATAGTAATAAATAATAGTCAGAAATGGAGGTGAAAAAGTGAACACATGCGCCATTTTAAGGAGTCAAGGGAACTACACAATATTTTAATTTAATAATGACGTGATTCGCTTTCGAACATCTACTCGTTTGGAACGATACATAAAAGTAGTGGAGTGGGATCATGGTTATTTGGTTGTAATGGCAAAGTATAGCAGTGTAGGTGAGGTTGAGGAATATATTGACCTAATACCGATATTGGAGCGGCTGTATTATGATGTAGATCAATTTTTGAAGCCGATCAGGGAGGTTAAGATAGACTACTCGCCAGAAATTTAAGATGCGTATAAAAAAGAGAATAATCAGGTAATGAGAAATTAAATACGATAACAATTACTTAAGAGTTGATACTAGGAGGACCCTTATGAAAAAATTTCGTTTTGCCATTTTGGGGGCAGGTCATATTGCAAGGCAGTTTTGTGATGCCGTATCGCGAATTGATGGATGCGAGGTATGTGCAGTTGCAAGTAAAAGTCTTGAAAGAGCAGAAAATTTTGTAAAAGAGAATGGTGTTGAAAGCTATTATGATGATTATGAGATTTTATTGGAGAAGGAAAGACCAGATTGTGCCTATATTGCAGTGACAACAAATGATCATTATCGCTTGAGTGTGCTCTGCGTAAATCACAGCGTACCAGTTTTGTGTGAGAAAGCGATGTTTCAAAATTCAGAGGAAGCGAAGAACTTGTATGCGCTAGCGAGTGAGAAAAAGATTTTTGTCATGGAAGCTTTGTGGAGTCGGTATCTTCCTGCTGTGCAACAGGCAAAAAGATGGGTGGAACAAGAAAAGATCGGAATGCCAACTGTTTTGCAGTGTAATATTGGATTTGTAGCGCCAGATGACAAAGAAAATCGATATTTTAATCCAAAGTTGGGAGGTGGCGCAGCAAAGGATATCACGGTCTATACATATGAAATCACGACGTTTATTTTAAATCAAGCAATTAAAAATATATCCGTGTCGGCAACTTGGAGTGATACCGGTGTCGATGTTACAGACCATGTTGCCATTTGCTTTGAAGATACATTTGCTGATTTGCTGACAAGCTTTGTTGCACAGTTAGAGGAGCAGATGGTAATTTATGGCCGATTTGGAAAAATCGTTCTTCCACATCCTCACTATGCATCAGAGGCATATTTGTATGGAAATGACGGGGAATTAAAAGAGCATTTTGTAGATCAAAAAACAAAAAATGGTTTTACATATGAGATTCAAGATGCAATTCGCTGTATTCAAGCTGGAAAATTGGAAAGTGATGTTGTGCCGTGGAAGGATACACTGGCATGTGCAAAATTGTTTGACAAGATCAATGCGTTTTGCGATGAAAAAGCATTGAAAACGATCGAAGATATTGAAGCAGTGCCAGAGGAAACAAGAGCGGAATTATGAAAATGAATATCTGGAATCCGTGGCATGGATGTAACAAATACAGCGAAGGCTGTGATCACTGCTATATGTACTACTTAGATGCACAGAGGGATCAAGATGGAAGTTTGATATATAAAACCAAAACGAATTTTAATCTTCCACTCAAAAAAACACGTCAGGGAATCTACAAAATACCGTCTGGAACAATGCTGCATGTGTGCATGACGTCTGATTTTTTTCTGGAAGAGGCAGATGTCTGGCGTGATGAAATATGGGATATGATTCGGATTCGTTCGGATGTTTCTTTTTGGATTCAGACCAAAAGAGCCGGGCGAATCCAGCAGTGTCTTCCATTCGATTGGAATGATGGCTGGGAGAATGTAATACTTTGTGTCACGACGGAAAATCAAAAAAGAGCCGATGAAAGATTGCCGATATTACTTGATATTCCTGCAAAACACAAGGCTTTTATGATTGCACCGATTTTATCTGAAGTGCATGTTGAGCCTTATCTTGCAACAAAGCAATTTGAACAAGTTCTTTGTGATGGAGAAAACTATGACGGAAATCGTCCCTGTCGACATGAGTGGGTAAAATCGCTACATGATCAGTGTGAAAAGGAAAATGTTCGATTTGACTTTATCGGAACAGGCAATGTATTTATTAAAGATGGAAAAGTTTATCGAATACCTAAAGCATACCAAAGTGTACAGGCAAAGCGCTCTGGTTTGTCGTATCCGTCTGGAGAGACCGATGTTCCAATACAGCCGCGATGCAAAACTTGTAAAAGAAGATATAGTTGTAATGGATGCCATTGGTGTGGAAAATGTGGAGGAAAATGAAAAGTATAACTTCCTATTGTCCTGCTGATGAGCCATATATCAGGAGTGAAGCTGTTTCAGATTGGTCTTGGAACACCTGCTTCAAGCTTGATTCAAGAAAAGATAAAGCAAATGATTGGGTGTTGATTTTGAAAAAGGCAGAGTCACGATAAAGATATGATAAAATAATCGAAAGGAAAAATTATGGAGAAGCAAATTGAAATCAGAAGAGCTGAAGAAAAAGATATCAAAAAAGTAATGGATCTGTTGTCACAGGTTCTTGAAATTCACGCAAAAATAAGACCAGATGTTTTTGTGAGTGGAACAACAAAATATACAGATGCAGAATTGTTACAGATGTTTGAGGATGATCAAAATCCGGTATATGTAGCAGTGGATGAAAAAGATCAAGTGGTAGGATATGCATTTTGCAAATTAAGACAGCAGCCATTTTCAAACAATATGGTGCAGTTTACCTCGCTATTTATCGATGATCTATGTGTGGACACAATGATTCGAGGAAAGCATATCGGTCAGAAGCTGTTTGAGCATGTAAAAAAAGAAGCGGTGAGACTCGGCTGCTATGAAGTTACTTTAAATGTTTGGGAAGGAAACGACTCAGCAAAAGCATTTTATGAAAAAATGGGACTGAAGCCAAAAGAAACACAGATGGAATACATAATCAAAGACCAGGGGGACAGGTGCGGTGGCTGAATTAATGTCCCCACTGGCAAGTAAGAAACTTATAAATCCATTCCACAAGCTGTTTCTTTCTCGACAAGGCTTCTGTCATGCATTACGGCTTCATAAAAACGAAATCCTCCGGCAAAATTATAGGCATCATAGCCATTTTGTGACAATATACGTGTCGCAATGTAGCTTCGAAGTCCGCTTTGGCATATTACGTATACAGGCTTATCTTTTTCAATTTCTGATAAATGATCTCTGAGCTCATCAACAGGAATGTTTTTAAAGCCTTCAATATGACTGTGTTCATATTCAGAAATAGTACGCACATCAAGAAGTGTTGCATTTGAATCCTGCAAAATTGATGTAAGATCACTTAAATGCCACTGCTTTAAGATGCCATTTGCAATATTATCAATCATAAAACCTGCCATGTTAACAGGGTCTTTTGCAGAAGAGTATGGCGGCGCATAAGCTAAATCTAAATCCTGTAGCGAAGTTGCCTTAAGATTTGCATGAATGGCTGTTGACAACACGTCAATTCGTTTGTCAACGCCTTCGTAGCCTACAATTTGGGCGCCTAGCAAACGATATGTATTCTTTTCAAAAACAACTTTCATTGTTATAACCTTGCCGCCGGGATAATAGCCAGCGTGGTTCATTGGAGAAAGAATTACTGTATCAACATCTAATCCAGCTTTGCGTGCATTTGTTTCGTTAATACCAGTTGTTGCAGATGTCAGATCGAATACCTTAATGACACTGCTTCCCTGACTTCCAAGGTAGTGACTGTCGCCGCCGCAGATATTGTCTGCAATAATGCGTCCCTGCTTATTTGCTGGTCCTGCAAGAGAAATCAGTGCATCCTGGCCTGTGACATAATGTTTAACCATAACAGCATCGCCGGCTGCATAAATATCAGGAATTGATGTTTCCATGCGATCATTGACTACAATGCTGTCTTTGATACCAAGCTGCAGTCCGGCTTCCTTTGCAAGATGTGTATCTGGCGTGACGCCAATGGCAAGGACAACAAGATCAGCATGTAGCACCTGCTCATCATTAAGCAGTACACGAATAGTTTCACCGTTTTCTTCGAATCCTTCTACAGTGCGTCCAAGAAGAAGCTTTACGCCGTGCTTTCTCATTTCATTATGAATAAATGATGCCATATCTGCATCAAATGGATTCATTAAATGCTTTGGGCGCTGAACGATTGTTACATCTATGCCAAGATCCTTTAGATTTTCAGCCAATTCAAGTCCGATAAAGCCGCCGCCGGCCAACACAGCTGACGTGGGCTTTTTGGTTTCAATATATTTTTTTAAACGAAAAGTATCTTCGACAGTGCGAAGAGTGAATACTTTTTCCATATCAATACCTGGAAGGTTTGGCTGTGTCGGCCTTGCACCTGGAGAAAGAATCAATTTATCATAAGATTCCTCAAATACCTCTCCTGTAGTTAGATTTTTTACAGAAACAGTTTTTCTCTCTGGATGAAGGGCTGTCACCTCATGATGAACCTTCATTGTAACACGAAAACGCTTAAAAAAGCTTTCTGGCGTCTGCAGTGTCAAAGCCTCTGGATCTGTAATAACATCTCCAATATAATATGGAAGTCCACAATTAGCATAGGAAATATATCCGGAACGCTCAAATACGATAATCTGAGCATGCTCATCTAATCTTCTGATACGGGCTGCTGCTGTCGCGCCGCATGCGACACCACCCACAATTACTATCTTCATAAAGATCCTTTCTGAATATCTTCTTATTTTTTCTGATAAACCGGGTAATGGTGGTACTTAAGGCATTCTGTTGCTCTTTCGCAGGAAGCCTGATCATGGAACTCAATCTTGATTGTACCAGCCATATGTTCACGGTTATGGTTAATTCCTATATTTTTAATGCTGACATTTTCAAAGGCAAGCAAAGTGGCAATGACAGAGATAGCACCTGGTTGGTCAGGAATATCGCAAAAGATGGCATATTCCGGATTCATTGTTGCACTGCCGCGCTTATCGCTGATGGAGTTGCGGTATGTACCAGATTGCTCAAAAATATCGTAAATGTCTTTATGATTGTCTGTTTTTAGATCGGTTATTGTCTGGTCAATTGCCTTTTTGTAATCCTCTAATAAGGAAATAATATTGTCCTTATTTGTAAAAAGAATTTGCTCCCACATAACAGGAGAAGAAGATGCAATTCTTGTGATGTCCTTAAAACCGCCTGCAGCAATCTTTTTCATTGTCCCGTCAGGAAAATCAGACTGAGCAACAAGATTTACTAAAGATGATGCAATAACGTGCGGTACATGACTGATTGCTGCAACTGCATAGTCATGATTTTTATAGTCAAGTACAAGCGGAATAGCTGCCTGATCAGCGGCAAATTGAATCATTGTGTCGAGCTGATCGTTCGTTGTTTTTGAAGTCGGCGTGATTACATAATATGCATTCTCCAAAAGAGAAGCCTTTGAGCATGCATATCCAGTGCGCTCAGAGCCTGCCATTGGATGTCCGCCGACAAAGCAGTCCTCCATGTCAAGTGCGATTACCGTCTCGTGAATAGCTGTTTTTGTACTGCCAACATCAGTCACAATGCAGCCAGGCTTTATAAATGGCCGAATAGCCTTTAAATACGATTCATTAAAAGAAACGGGAGTGCAAAGGATGATCATGTCACATGCGCGAAGTGTCTCATCTACACCATCTAAAATTATGTCAACAATGCCGTCAGCCTTTGCCTCTTCAAGCGTGCTGCGTGTTCTCATATAAGCCATAATTACGGTATCAGGGTGAACCTGCTTTATTTTGCGGGCGATTGAACCGCCAATCAGTCCAAGCCCGATAAATCCTATTGTCTTAAGCTTCATAATTTTGCCTTTCCGTGCTCTGGCAGTATAGGAAAACCAGAGTGTCTGAACGTATTGTAGCGAAAGTGGAGTGGAAAGTCAAGCTTTTTCACTTTAAAGCGCGAAATATAGTTCCAACGACGAAATCATTGCACCGAATGGCTTTCGTAACATGAATTGTAATAAAAACCATATCAAAAATGTGAAAAAATAGTTGCAATTATTTGAAATATTTTATATAATATATCTATCGGATTTCAAGGGGTCTCGAAATTACATACTGCAAAAGAGACAAAATAAACTTGGAAAGCAAAGAAAGATTGGAGGACGTGACTTATGAAGGTTTATGAAACTGGAAACATCCGCAACGTTGTAGTAATGGGACATGGCGGATGTGGTAAGACAACACTTGTTGAGGCTATTGCCTACCAGACCGGTATTACAGCTAGGATGGGAAAGGTGACGGACGGAAACACCATCAGCGATTATGATAAGGAAGAGCAGAAGCGTCAGTTTTCCATTTCGACCAGCGTAGTTCCGGTCGAGTTCGAGGACATCAAGATCAATTTCTTAGATACACCTGGATATTTTGACTTCGTAGGAGAAGTAGAGGAGGCTTGCCACGCAGCAGGTGCCGCTGTTATCGTGATCAACGGCAAATCTGGCGTAGAGGTTGGTACATTAAAGGCATGGGAGCTTTGCGAAAAGTATAAGCTGCCGAGACTGTTTTTTGTAACGGGCATGGATGATGATCAGGCCAGCTATCGTAAGATCGTTCTTGAGTTAAATGATCGTTTTGGACGTAAGGTAGCACCGTTCCATGTGCCGATCCGTGAGAATGAAAAGTTCGTCGGCTTTGTAAATGTTGTAAAGATGAAGGGCCGCCGTTTTATCAATGATACAAGCGAATATGAAGAGTGTGATATTCCTGATTATATGGATAAGCACTTAAACATCAGCCGTGATGCACTTGTTGAGGCTGTTGCTGATACAAGCGAGGAGCTGATGGAGCGTTATTTTGCAGGTGAAGAGTTTACTTATGAGGAAGTTTCTACTGCACTTAGAACTCACGTTATGGACTGTCAGATTGTTCCTGTATTAGTTGGATCAGGTATTCATAATCAGGGTACCAGTATGCTGATGAACGTAATTAAGAAATATTTCCCATCACCTGAATATACAATAAACCATGGAAAGGAAACATCTACTGGAGAGCTTGTAATGGTAAAGTGTGATCAGAACAAGCATCTGTCTGCAAAGGTATTTAAGACTGTAGTAGATCCGTTTATCGGAAAGTATTCCTTAATTAAGGTTGTAACAGGTACATTAAAGGCCGGTGATGGCATTTATAATGTAAATAAGGGAACAGAAGATCGTGCGTCTAAGCTGTATTTGCTTCGCGGCAAAGAAACCATTGAGGTTCCAGAGCTTCGCGCAGGAGATATTGGTGCACTGGCAAAGATCGAAAAGATCTCCACAGGTGATACCATTTCCACAAAGGGTGCAACACTTATTTATGATGGACCGCAGGTAAGTAAGCCATATACATGCAAGGCATACCGTGCAAAGAATAAGTCAGATGAAGATAAGATCAATGGTGCACTTGCACGTATGGTAGAGGAAGATCAGACACTTCGTCTTGAGAACGATGTAGAAAATCACCAGACACTGATTTATGGCATCGGTGATCAGCAGCTTGATGTTGTTGCAAGCCGTATTCTGAATCGTTATAAGGTTGAGATCGAGCTGTATCGCCCGAAGGTAGCATACCGCGAGACACTTAGAAAGAAAGTTCAGGTACAGGGTAAGTATAAGAAGCAGACAGGCGGAAGCGGACAGTACGGCGATGTTCATATGGTATTTGAGCCATCAGGTGATCTTGATACACCATATGTATTCGAAGAGAAGGTAGTAGGAGGCGCTGTTCCGAAGAACTACTTCCCGGCAGTTGAAAAGGGTATTCAGGAGTCTGTATTAAAGGGTACACTCGCAGGTTATCCAGTAGTTGGCTTAAAAGCAACACTTGTTGATGGTTCCTATCATCCGGTAGACTCTTCAGAGCTTGCATTCAAGATGGCTGCAATTCTTGCTTACAAGAAGGGCTTTGCAGAGGCAAATCCAACGATCTTAGAGCCAATTGTATCAGTTTCCATCACCGTTCCGGATGAACTTGTCGGTGATGTTATGGGTGACTTAAATAAGCGCCGCGGCAGAGTACTTGGCATGGATCACGTAGCAGGCGGCAAGCAGATGGTAACAGCAGATGTGCCAATGGCAGAGATGTATGGTTACTCCACCGATCTTCGAGCAATGTCAGGTGGTATGGGCGAGTTCTCCTATGAGTTTGCAAGATACGAGCAGGCACCTCAGGATGTCCAGAAGAAGATTATTGAGGCAGCTGAAAAAGAAGAGCAGTAACCAACAATCTAACATTAAGAGTTTTGAAAGAAAGAGGGGGTTGACAAGCCCCCTTTTTCTATGGTATTGTAAAAAAGTGAAAAAAATGCAATGACAAGGAATAGTAAGCAGGGGAGAGCTTCAGAGAGCTGCCGGTAGGTGAAAGGCAGCAGCTTATAACTGCCGAACTGACCTTAGAGCACCGGTAGGGAAACGTCATTATATAAAGACGGAGTAGTTGGCGGCGGGTATTCCCGTTATAGAAGATCGAGGGCAAGGCATATGGCTGCCTTGAAATAGAGTGGTACCGCGAAGTCTTTTCGTCTCTATACAAAGAGAAAGAAAGGGCTCTTTTTTTTCATAAGAAGAGACCCGGAAAGGAAACACAAAACACAATGAACAAGAATTACGATCCAAAAGAAATTGAATCAAAATGGCAGAAGGTCTGGATGGATGAGAAGGCATTTGCCGCAACAGATGACTACACCAAGCCAAAGTATTATGCGCTGGTTGAGTTCCCATATCCGTCAGGACAGGGACTTCATGTAGGTCATCCGCGTCCATACACAGCACTTGATATTGTTGCCAGAAAGAGAAGATTACAGGGCTACAACGTACTGTATCCAATGGGATGGGATGCATTTGGTCTTCCAACAGAAAACTACGCAATTAAGAATCATATTCACCCGAAGATCGTTACAAAGAATAATGTAGCTCGTTTCAAAAATCAGCTGCAGTCTTTAGGTTATTCCTTCGATTGGGACAGAGAGATTAACACAACTGATCCGAATTACTATCACTGGACACAGTGGATCTTCTTAAAGCTGTACAAAGCAGGCTTGGCATATAAGTCAGAGATGCCTGTTAACTGGTGTACTTCCTGTAAGGTAGGTCTTGCAAACGAGGAGGTTGTAAACGGTGTATGTGAGCGCTGCGGAAGCCCTGTTGTTCGTAAGATGAAGAGCCAGTGGATGTTAAAGATTACCGAATATGCAGATAAGCTGATCGATGGTCTTGACAGCGTTGATTATGTTGAGAAGGTAAAGGTTTCTCAGAGAAACTGGATTGGCCGTTCAAATGGTGCAGAGGTTGATTTCTCAATCGCTGGTGCAGATGATAAGCTTCGCATCTATACAACACGCCCGGATACTTTATTTGGTGTAACATACATGGTAGTATCCCCGGAGCATCCATATCTTGATAAGTATAAGGATCAGATTTCCAACTGGGATGAGATTGTTGCATACCGTGAGGAAGCAGCAAAGAAGTCTGACTTCGAGCGTTCTGAGCTGGCAAAGGATAAGACCGGTGTTGAGATCAAGGGCTTAAAGGCAGTTAATCCGGTAAATAAAAAAGAAATCCCGATCTGGGTTTCTGATTATGTACTGATGAGCTATGGTACTGGTGCAATCATGGCAGTTCCGGCTCATGATGAGAGAGACTGGGCATTTGCAAAGAAGTTTAACCTTCCAATCGTTGAGGTTGTAGCAGGCGGAGATGTTCAGAATGCTGCATTTACTGATGTTCAGACAGGAACACTTGTAAACTCAGGATTCCTTGATGGACTTGAGGTTGCTGATGCAAAGAAGAAGATCATTGAGTATCTTGAAGAGAATAAGATTGGTACACCAAAGAAAAACTATAAGTTAAGAGATTGGGTATTCTCAAGACAGCGTTATTGGGGTGAGCCGATCCCGATCGTAAAGTGCGAAAAGTGTGGATATGTTCCGTTATCAGAGGACGAACTGCCGCTGGAGCTTCCAGATGTAGAAAGCTATATGCCGACTGATAATGGTGAATCTCCATTAGCTGCTATGACTGATTGGGTTAATACAACATGTCCGTGTTGCGGCGGTCCGGCAAAGAGAGAGACTGATACTATGCCTCAGTGGGCAGGTTCATCATGGTATTTCTTACGCTATACTGATCCGCACAATAACGATGCACTGGCAAGCAAGGAAGCTATGAAGTATTGGCTGCCGGTAGACTGGTACAATGGCGGTATGGAGCATACTACACTTCATCTTCTGTATTCTCGTTTCTGGCATCGTTTCCTGTATGATCAGGGTGTTGTTCCATGCAAGGAGCCATATCAGAAGAGAACTTCTCACGGAATGATTCTTGGTGAGAACGGTGAGAAGATGTCTAAGTCACGTGGAAATGTTATCAACCCTGATGATATTGTAAACGAGTTTGGTGCAGATACACTTCGTACTTATGAGATGTTTATCGGTGCATTTGAGCTTGCAGCAAGCTGGAGCAATGAGGGCGTAAAGGGATGCCGTCGTTTCTTAGAGCGTGTATGGAAGCTGCAGGATATGCTGACTGATGAGGAAGGTTTTTCTAAGGATATGGAAACTAAGATGCATCAGACTATGAAGAAGGTTTCCTCAGACTTTGAGACCTTAAAGTATAACACAGCAATCGCTGCAATGATGGCACTTTTAAATGATTTCTACAAGAAGGGCAGCATCACAAAGGGCGAGTTAAAGACATTCTTAATTCTGTTAAATCCAGTTGCACCTCATATCACAGAAGAAATGTGGGCAGACTGCGGTTTTGGCGGACGTCTGTATCAGCAGGCTTGGCCAGAGTATGATGAGGCAAAGACTGTTGAGAATACAGTAGAGATTGCCGTTCAGATTAACGGAAAGACAAAGGGTACTGTTTCTATCGCAAGAGATTGTGATAAGGATACTGCTATTGCAGCAGGAAAAGAAGTAATCAAGGATAAGCTGACTGGAAATATTATCAAAGAGATTTATGTTCCAGGAAGAATTATCAACATCGTTATGAAATAATGTGAAATAAAGCCGCAGCATACAGTCGCATAATGCGGCAGCGCTGCGGCTTTGACAATTTTTGAAACGAGTATTGTGATTTTCAGGTCTATACGCAGAATGCAATTTTGCATGGCTCTGAGTATTTACCAGATTTCGGAAAAGAGGTTTCTATGAAGATTTGCAAAAGGATAAAAGCAACAGTTCTGGCCTTGTGCCTGGTAATTGGTATGTGTGCAGTTTCATTTCCACAGACCGTTCATGCTGAGTATGGCGATAATGCATATGCGTTTATGAAGCAGCTGCAGTCTAATTATCCATATCGTCAGGTCAATTCATCAAACGGAATGCTGTCAGGAGCCGAGGAATGGTTAAAGGCACAGATTGCTACGATGGGCTATGAGTATATGGCACAGCCGTTTACCATGACATCAGCTGATGGTGTGACACCATGCTATGGAGAAAATCTTATTTTTTCAAAACAGGGAGCAAGTGATCGTGTTATTGTAGTTGGTGCGCATTATGACTGTGTGGAGCAGACTTTTGGTACTGATGATAATGCATCGGGAGTCGGCGTACTGTTAGAGCTTGCAAGTATCTACAGCACAAAAGAATCTCCGTATACTATTCGCTTCATCCTATTTTCAGCAGAGGAGCCGGGTTGTCTTGGCAGTCAGTATTATGTAGATAATCTTAGTCAGGAAGAGCGCGACCGCATTGCATGTATGATAAATATTGATACGATTGCAGCTGGCGACAATATGTATCTCTACGGAGGTACTGTGGATGACAGTGGAAGCATTGTTCAGGATTGGGCTGTTTATCAGGCACAGTCAGCAGCAGATCTTCTTGGTCTTGATATGTCTTTCCATCCAGATGTAAACGACAGTTTCCCGACACCTACAAAAGCAACAGCGAGTGATCAGATGCCATTTGCTAATGTAGGTATTCCTTATATCTATTGTGAAGCTTCAAACTGGAATGGTGAGCCGTACACAAATTTCTATCAGACAAGCAATTCGGCCGTTGACGGCGGTACTATTATGCATAAGGCTGAGTATGATAATCTGACATTTATTGAGAATACGTTTGGAACGCGTGCATATGAGCACCTTCAGGCATATGCTAAATTGCTCGATTATCTGCTTGAGAATATGAAGGAGGGCGAGTACGCAACTGGCTATACCTTCGAGGATACTAACACAAAGGCAACTACAACTAGTTCCGTTTATTTAAGAGAGAAACCTACACAGTACAGTCCGTCAGTTACATTGCTGGATGCAGACACTGAGGTTACTGTGACAGGTTATCATGCAAGCTGGTGCCGCGTCGAGGTAGATGGTCAGGAAGGCTATATTAAGACTGATTATCTGACAATGGAAGATGAAATTGCCTCTAAAGAGGACGAATCGTCAGAAGAAGAGTCTGAGAATGCCTCTGAAGAAGCATCAAAAGAAGCTGAAAGCAGTATGTCAGAGGAGTCATCATCTGAGGCTGCTGAAAATGAATCAGAAGAAGCTGTTTCAGAGAGTGAATCTTCAGAAAGCGAATCTTTCAAGAATGAAGCCTCCAAGAATGAAACCGTTTCTGAGGAGGCGTCAAGTGAGAAAGAAACAGATGGGGCTTTGAGTCAGAGTGCTTCCAGCCAGAATGCATCTGCGCCTGAAGCTGACAGCCAGAATACAGTTGAAAAGATTATTGACCAGTTAAAAAATGATCCGTATACACTTCGTATTGTACTGATTGCTGCTATCATAATTATTGGCATATGGCTGTGTGTATTTATTGCACTTCGCCGTAAGAAGAATGCGCAAAAAAATGAAGACTCAAATGGAGCATCAAATAGTTCTGAGGAAACATTAAAGAAAGCGAAACGGGCAGATATGTCTGATTCAAAAGATTCAGATAATGGCTTTGCGGATCCAGACAAAAATAAAGACGAAAAATAAAAATATCGCTGTATAAAAAATAAGAGACAGGAATGACGCAAATATTCCTGCCTCTTTTTGTATGCGTATATATCAAGTATTAGATTGAGGAGGTGGTGTCTTTTTGCTTTGCTTCGCCAGCATTTTGGAAAGTTGGTGCAAAAGCTCCACTCTTTTTTTCTCCTTTGGAGAAAGGTTTTTTGTCAGCTGTGATACTAGTGCATCTGTCTCTTCATCGCTAAAGCTCATATGCTTTCCAGCGATTTGGCGATTGATGTTAAGAAGAAATGGAAGCAGCTCATTTTGATTTTTGCCGGCTGCATCACTGACGATTTGTTTAATAAACTGAGCTTTTTCAGGGGACATATTGTCAAATGGTGTTGTCATCGTGCTTGGCGCCTCCTTCTGATTCATATTCGCGATAAAGTCGTGCCATCTGGGCAAGATTTGTTACCATGTCAAGCATTTCAAGCTCCTTAGGCGTGCAGTATTCGCGGATTGACTGAGATAAGCCTGTGAGCGGATCCTGGTCATCCTTACTGCAGGCCTCAAGAGATTCTTCTTCCTCATCAAGCCTGTGCATTGCCTGCTGAAGCTCAAACATGCGCACACAGATACGGCAGGCTTCCCGAAGCGGCGAGTGCATGTACGGCAAAGAGGCTTTTAAAATCTGAATGTGGCGCTTTTGCTGCATAAGGCACCTCTTCGATTTTCTTTTTTCTTTAATGGAGTATATGCGGACAACATGTTTGTTAGTACATAAGTTATAGTAAGCAGATGACAAGAAGGAGCGACATATGCTTATTATAGAGAAGAATGCAGTTTATGAGGTGGATTGTGAGTGCCTTCAGAAAAAACGGGGGCGCTATGCCAATTTAACATGTGAGGAGCGACAGATTGAAAAAGAACAGATTATTGTGCCAACAGGCGGCGTATGCAAAGAATCACTTTCTTATACAGGAAAAGGCGTAACGGTAGCCATTTTGGATACAGGCCTATATCCGCATCCTGATTTTAAAGATCGTATTGTGGGTTGGTATGATGCGATAGGCCATGAGGCGTATCCGGTCGATCCAAACGGACATGGAACACAGGAAGGAGGAAATTAGTGTTGCTTTTTTTACAAAGGTGTGCTATTCTGTCTATAACAGATGCCTACAAAGGTTTAGAACAACGAGGTGTGGGGAATGAATATGATAATTAAGAAGGAAGCAGCGACACTTGAAAGAACATCTGCGAATGAAGGAGTGCAGCTGCAGTCGCTGACATTAAGCGAAGGTACTATCCGTTTTGAGCCGGATGTAACTGATTACAATGTAACGGTTGCAGAGGATGTGACGAAGATTTTGGTAAAAGGCGTTACAAGCGATGAGAACAGCTTTTATACGGTAAGCGGAAATACGAATCTTGTGAAAGGAAAAAACGAGATTGTTGTTACTGTTACCGATAAGGATGGCAACATCGGACATTACTACATTCATGTGCAGGTGGGAGAGCAAAAAGAGCAGACATCACAAAGTGATTCCCAGTCACAGACAAATCAGGCAGCTCAAAGTGTTTCTGAGTCAGTGGCTAAGCCGGGTGATGAAAATGAGCTTCTTTCAAACACCGTTAATGAATTTCAGACTTTTGCAGAAACTGTTACCTCAGGAAATCTTCAATATGTCACATATGGCGTGCTAGGATGCGGTGCACTGGCAGTTGTTTTGTGGGTTGCAGTCTTTATTAGAAGGGCAGCGGCAAAACGGCGCTACAAAAAGGAAAGAAATGAGCGTATGGCTCGCAGAAAAGAACAGGAAAAGCAGTGGGAGCTTGCTCAGACGCAGCAGGATATTCTTTTAAAGCAGGTTGATGAGTTGCTTGAGAAGAAAAGAACGCAGAATACAAGAGGACCAAAAGTGCATGACGAAGAGCCAGAGGACTTTGATTATGACGAAGGCTATACAGATGATGAAGACGATTACGGCGATTATGATGAAGAACAAGAGGCCGAGCTGGATCGTTGGTTAGCCGGACTGGATGATGGCCAGGACGAGGACAGGTGATTAGATGATAATAAAGATAGATTTTAACAGTGATGAAGCAATTTATATGCAGATTACTAACCAGATTATTATGGGTATTGCAAAGCGGCAGATCTGTGATGGAGATCAGCTGCCTTCCATACGAAATATGGCAGATGAGATCGGCATAAATATGCACACTGTCAATAAAGCATACACAGTACTCAGACAGGCAGGTTATGTAAAGTTAGATCGCAGAAGAGGTGCTATTGTCAGTGTAGATGTTGATAAAATTGAGGCAATCGAAGAAATTCGAAGAGAATTGTCTGTCACACTGGCGAAGGCAGGCTGCATGCATATATCAAAAGAAGAGATCCACGAGCTGGTGGATGAGATTTACAACAAACATTTGTCAGATGTTCAAAATTAAATTTGTTTTGGACGAAAACAGTTATTTTTGTGAGGAGGAATAACTATGCTTTGTGAGCAATGCAGGATGAGGGAAGCCAGCATTGTCATCCGGGAAGTAGTAAACGGGACTGTGACGGAGCGCAACTTGTGCAGTGAATGTGCATCTCAGTCTGATCTGGGCGGAATCCTTATGGATTCTTCAAGCCCATTTGCAAAACTTTTGTCAGGAATCCTTGGAATCAGCGATTCCAGACGCAGCGAGGAGGAGGACGCATCTAAGCTGTCCTGTCCGACTTGTGGGATGACATACAAAGAATTTGTTCAGGACGGACGCTTTGGCTGTGCGGACTGTTACAATACATTCGGGCTTTTAATAAATAACAGCATTAAAAAGATACAGGGAAATAATTCCCATACCGGAAAGAAACCGCGCTTTTTGGGTGATAAAAAGATTCATGCAGATATGGTAGCTGATGCCAAGAAGCGTCAGAGCTTGCAGGAGCAGCTTGAGATTTGTCAGGCAAAGCAAAAGGAAGCTGTTTTGGAGGAAGATTACGAAAAGGCAGCCTACTACCGTGATGAGATCAAAAAGATTAAGGAAAGGATTCAGGCCGGTGATGAAGTGGTATGAGGAGAAGGATGCGGAAAATGATGTAATCGTTGCAAGCAGAATCCGTCTGCTTCGCAACCTGCGTGATTACAAATTTCCGTGGAAATTAGAGGAAGAGGATGCAAAAAGGCTGACGAAGGAGCTTGAAGAAAAGCTTTGTGGAATCGGCAGCCTTGATGGAAGAAGTTACCAGACATGGGATCTTTTAACGATGACGCAGACAAAAAGAAATGCCCTTCGTGAACGGCGCATGATTAGCCGCCGTGCAGCAAAGGAGCCAGGATATGCAGGACTGATTTGTTCAGCAGATGATGCCGTGAGTCTGACAATCAATTGTGAGGATCACCTTCGGATGCAGATAAGTCATGCAGGTTCACAGCTTCGCCAGTCATGGAAGGAGATGGATAAGATCGATGATTATATAAATGAGCTGTATCCATATGCGTTTGATGATCAGGTTGGTTATCTTACGACATATCCTACTAATATAGGAACTGGCATGAGAGCATATCTTGTGCTTCATCTGGCACTTCTTGATTCTGTCAGCCGTTTTGATGATATGGTTGACGAGATTGGGCGTTTTGGATTAAAATTAAAGCCAGCTTTTTCAAGTGACAGACAGTTAAATGGAAATATGTATGTGCTGTACAATGAAAAGACACTTGGAACAAGCGAGGAGGAAATTTTAGAGCTTCTTGATAAAGTAGGCGGTCAGCTTGCCAGTCAGGAGCGAACACTTCGCGATAATTCCATTGAACAGCATAGGCTTGAGGTGGAGGATATATGCTATAAGGCATATGGTACGATTCGTTATTCAAAGCTCATGACATTGAAGATGGGCATGCATCTTGTATCACAGCTTCGCTGGGGACAGGAAAAACAAATTATTAGATTCAAGGAATATTGCAATTTTTATGAAATTATGATGGGAATGCAGGAGGCAAATCTGACAGCACAAAATAAGACGACAGGTGTATCAAAGCAAAATCAGCTGCGTGCAGATTATCTTAGAAGCTGTCTGCCAGAGCTTGTGCAGCCGTAACTCATCACATATGGAGGAAAAACACTTATGTTTGAACGATTTACAAATCGGGCACAGGAAGTTATAGGTGAGGCAAAGAAAGCCGCTGCGCAGCTAGAGCAAAATTATATCGGAACTGAGCACCTTCTTCTTGGCCTTGTGCGTGTTTCGGACAGCGTGGCAAGTAAGCTTTTGCAGGAACAGGGCGTTACAGAGGAGCGTCTTGAGGAATTGATTTCATCGCTCATTACACCGACGGGTTCCGTCAGTGTGCGTGAACCAGATGGATTTTCACCGGAAGCATACCGCGTAATCCAAAGCAGCTACTTAGAGGCAAAGCGCTTTCATTCAAGTCTGGTTGGAACAGAGCATATTTTAATCTCAATGCTCAAAAGCTTCGACTGTGCCGGAACAAAGCTTTTGAATACAATGAAAGTAAATATTCGTCAGCTTTATATAGAGCTTGTATCTGCAAAGGATGGCGATGTGGCAGCGGCAAGGGAAGATGTGGAATCACTTCAGTATACAAGAAATGCAGAAAGTAAAACACCGCTTCTTGATCAGTATAGTACAGATCTGACAGAGCTTGCTAAAGAAGGAAGGATTGACCCGGTTATCGGCCGTGAGCAGGAGATTAATCGTGTGATCCAGATTTTAAGCAGACGTACAAAAAATAATCCTTGTCTGATCGGTGAACCTGGTGTTGGAAAAACTGCGATTGCAGAAGGTCTGGCAAGCCGTATCTATGAGGGAAATGTGCCAGATACTATTTCTGGAAAACGTGTGGTGACACTCGATATGGCTGGCATGGTAGCCGGTTCAAAGTATCGCGGTGAGTTTGAAGAGCGCATGAAAAATGTGATCAATGAAGTGCGAAACGATGGTCAGACACTTCTATTTATTGATGAGCTCCATACATTAGTCGATGCAGGCGGCGCAGATGGAGCTATGAATGCTTCTAATATTTTAAAGCCATGCCTTGCAAGAGGTGAGCTTCAGATTGTTGGAGCAACTACTATTGATGAGTACAGAAAGCACATCGAAAAGGATGCTGCTCTTGAGAGAAGATTTCAGCCTGTTATGGTAGAGGAGCCTTCTGAGGATGAGACAGTTGCTATTTTGAAGGGTCTTCGCCATGTTTACGAGGAGCATCATAGAGTTAAGATTACAGATGCAGCATTAGAGGCGGCTGTTAAGCTTTCATCACGCTACATCAATGATCGTTTCTTGCCGGATAAGGCGATTGATCTTGTCGATGAGGCTGCTTCTAAGGTTCGATTAGCAGCATTTGTTGCGCCAGAGGCAGTATCAAAGCTTAAAAAAGATATTGAAAGCTTAAATCAGGAAAAGGAAAGTGCAATTCAGGAAGAAGCATTCGAGAAAGCTGGAGAGATCAAGAAAAAACAGGATAGAAAACAGGCACAGATCAATCGTCTGATGGAAAAGTGGGAGCAGGAAAAGGAAAATACGCGCTTACAGGTAACAGAGCATGAGATTGCAGATGTTGTTTCTACCTGGACAAAGATTCCGGTTCGCTCACTCGAAGAGGGTGAGGCAAAGCGTTTGATGAATCTTGAAAATGTGCTTCATGAACGCGTTGTCGGACAGCAGGAAGCTGTAACTGCTATTTCTAAGGCAATTCGCAGAGGACGTGTCGGCTTAAAGGATCCAAAGCGTCCAATCGGTTCTTTCTTGTTTTTAGGTCCAACAGGTGTTGGAAAAACAGAGCTGTCAAAGGCACTTGCTCAGGCAATGTTTGGAACAGAAAATGCAATTATACGTGTTGATATGTCCGAATATATGGAAAAGCACAGCGTCAGCAAGCTCATTGGTTCACCGCCAGGATATGTAGGATACGAAGAGGGTGGCCAGCTCTCAGAGCGTATTCGCCGCAATCCATACAGTGTGCTTCTATTTGATGAGATTGAAAAAGCACATCCAGATGTATTTAATATTCTGCTTCAGGTGCTTGATGATGGACAGATTACAGATGCGCATGGCAGAAAAGTCAGCTTCAAAAATACAGTGATCATCATGACCTCTAACTGCGGTGCTGCCAATATTATGTCACCAAAGCGTTTAGGATTTGGTGCGTCATCTGATGCGAAGGCAAACTACGAGCAGATGAAGGCAAAGGTTATGGAGGATGTTAAGCAAAGTTTCAAACCGGAATTTTTAAATCGTATTGATGAGATCATTGTATTCCATCCGCTGTATAAGGAGGATATGAAAGCTATTCTTGATATTATGCTTCGTTCAGTCACATCAAGAGTAATGGAAAACATGGAACTCAAGCTTAAGGTGACAGATGAAGCACAGGACTATCTGATTGACAAGGGCTTTGATGAAAAATATGGTGCACGTCCACTTAGAAGAGCTCTCCAGACATACCTTGAGGATTCAATGGCAGAGGAAATACTAGAGGGACGTATAGAACGCGGTGACAGCGTAACAGTTGAAAAGGGTGAGAATGGACTGAAATTTTCTGTGCGCCATAAAAGAAAAACGCCTGTAAAAAAGGCTGAATAAAGTTTAATTTTTGGTTGGAAAATCAAATTTGATATGCTATACTGAAATAGCGATAGGCGGTTCGCCTGTGGGGTGGGCCGCAAATAGTATACGATGCAATGCAGCAGCAAAAATCAGGAGGAAACAGTAATGGCAGGAATTAAGGAATTAATCCGCACTGAGGAAGACAATACATTAAGCTTTGGAAATTATGATCTTCCGACAAAAGGTAAGGTTTCGGATTATGTATTTGACGGAGATGTATATAAGGTAAAGACTTTCCATGATATCACCAGATTAGAGAAAAACGAGACATTTGCCTATGAGTCAACACCGGGAACCGTAGTTACCGATTATAAGGAGACTGAGGATACATTGTCCTTTATCGTAAATGGTTTCCAGGATACACAGATCATCGTTGCAGTAGAGGATGACACTGAGTATCAGGTAAGTGTGGATGATGCCGTAATTGAAAATTATGAGACTAACCTTTCCGGAAAGATCGTAATCTCACTTGAGCTTGAGCCGGGATGTGTAAAGAAGGTTCAGATTTGCAAGAAATAATGAACTCGCTCATATAGTTCATACATAGCCCAATATGGCAAATCATGGGGACGGGATTTGTGGCTGCTTGAGGCCAGATCCCTGTCCTCTTTTTTTTAGGAGGAATGATGAAGGCAAAACAAACCGCTTTTTTTTGCAAAGAATGCGGATATGAGTCCGCAAAATGGATGGGGCAGTGTCCGGGATGCCGCCAGTGGAATACTTTTGTTGAAGAGCCTACGGCAGGAAGTTTTGCCACAACAAAATCAGGCGGCGCGAAAAAGCAGGGACTAGAAGCATCAAAGCCGCTTCGTCTTGAAGAGATAAGTACAGATGAGGAAGACAGAAGCAGTACAGGGCTTCATGAGCTGGATCGTGTTTTGGGCGGTGGTCTTGTTACAGGTTCTTTAATTCTTGTTGGCGGTGATCCTGGTATTGGAAAGTCAACGCTTCTTTTGCAGGTATGCCGAAATCTTGCTGTATCTGGCAAAAAGGTACTGTATGTGTCAGGTGAGGAATCTGCCCGTCAGGTAAAGATGCGTGCGGATCGTCTTGGCGGTTTTTCGGGTGAGTTATTGCTGCTATCGGAGACAAATCTTGAAAAAATTGATAATACGATCACAAAGGAAATGCCGCAGGTAGTAGTGATTGATTCTATTCAGACTATGTATCGCGAAGATATCTCATCAGCGCCGGGAAGTGTCAGTCAGGTAAGGGAATGTACTAATACGCTTATGCAGATTGCAAAGGGCAGGAGCATCACGATTTTTCTTGTCGGTCATGTGACAAAGGAAGGTGTAGTTGCAGGTCCTAGAGTGCTTGAGCATATGGTGGATACAGTGCTTTATTTTGAGGGAGACCGCAGTGCAATGTACCGTATTCTTCGTGCAGTAAAGAATCGTTTTGGTGCGACAAATGAGATGGGTGTATTTGAAATGGTGCAGTCAGGCTTAAAGGAAGTTGCAAATCCCTCTGCTTACCTGCTTGAAGGAAGAAGCCTTGACAGCAGTGGAACGGTCACGGCCTGTCTTATGGAAGGAACGCGCCCAATTATGCTTGAGGTGCAGGCACTAGTCTGCCGGACAAGCTTTGGATTGCCAAGACGTACGAGTGCCGGAATTGATGGAAATCGTGTAAATTTATTGATTGCTGTTTTGGAAAAACGAATGGGTATGGCACTATCTTCATGTGATGCGTACGTAAATGTCACGGGAGGAATAAAGATTAGTGAACCTGCGTTAGATTTGGCAGTCGTCATGGCAATTGCAGGAAGCTTTCGTGATCGCGTGATTGATGCACACACTGTTATTTTTGGAGAAGTCGGACTGGCAGGAGAGATTCGTGGTGTAAGTATGGTGCAGCAGCGAATCAACGAAGCTGCAAGACTTGGTTTTACCTGCTGTATTCTTCCAAAGATCAGTGCGAAGGATATCACCATCCCAGAAGGGATGAAGTGCATTCCGGTGGCGACCGTCAGGGAAGCCGCGGGGCTAATTGAGAAGATGCAGGGGGCGTGAAGCCACAAAGATGATTAAAAGATGATTATAAGGAGGATAAGAGATTGATTCGATATAAGATAGACATATCGCAAAAAGAATGTGATGCGTTAATTGAAATGCAACTAAAGCATTCTGTAAGTCGTGGAATACAAAATTTCTTCAGAATCGTGCTGGCTATTTTGGCAATTGCGTTGCTGTATTGTACATTTTTTCTCCGACAAACCACGGAATCTAAAATTTTGGGAATCGTAAGCGCTGCCTTTTTTCTATGGTTTGCTACAGTAGGAATGATTGCTTATCAGAAATTTCTTTTAAAGAAAGTACAGAATAAATTGGATAAGCGAGCAACATTCGGTGAACGAGAATATGGATTTGATCAAGATGGTGTTATTGTGTGGACTGATTTCAGCTATAGCGAATTACAATGGGAGGCATTTAAAAATTGGGGAATATTTAAAGATTACATTTATTTGACAACGATTGCCGAACAAAGGATTCTTGTGAGGAAGGATGAATTGTCAGAAGAAGATCGGGAAGAATTATTTGATCTTTTAAATGCGAATGTAAAACGAGAAGAAAAGTGATGAAGAAATCTACGAGGGGCGCTTCGACGGCTGTGTCAGCGTCCCTTGTTTATTTTTATACAACAAAAAAGACATCCATAATGGATGTCTCTCAAGCAGGGGTAACAGGATTCGAACCCGTATTTACGGTTTTGGAGACCGTTGCTCTACCATTGAACTATACCCCTTTATGTTTGTCAGCTTTTGTAACCGACTTCTATATACTATCATATGAATATTAATTTGTCAACACTTTTTTTGAAAAAATTCCGAAAATTGATAAAATGTGCTACAGTTCACTCGGCATGCTAGATCTGGACCAATTTCATGCTTGCATAGAAATTTGACAGATCAGCAGGATGAAGTGGACGCCCGTTCACGGATAAGCCAATATTACGGCAAAGCCCTAAGGTGAATGGATTTCACGAGCCGGACACTTGGAGCAGGTCTTTCAAAGTAATGTATGATAAGAAAGAACATAAAAGGAACCTGCGGAGTTTGGTCCGGTGACGAAACCATTGCACCGTAGGGCTTTCGTGAACTGTAAGAAAATGGTAAGAACAAAAACTGCGGCATAGTGCTTGCGAAGAAGCAGTAAGTGTGGTAAAATTGTTGTGATTCAATTTATGATAAGATTTCAAAGGGGTACAAGCATGAATACACATACAGTTGAAGAATTGTACCGCCTAGCACAGCAGGGAAATACTGAGGCGCTCACGAGGCTTGGTATCTGCTACAAAAATGGAACCGGTACGGCTGTGGATCACAGTGCAGCAGCACAGTGTTTTTACTCAGCAGCGAATGCAGGAAATGCAGAAGCACAGTATCAGCTTGGTATCTGCTATGAGGAAGGCATTGGACTAGAGCAGGATCTGTCTGCTGCCGGATATTGGTTTCAGGAAGCGGCAAGGCGGTTTTACGAAGCTGCCCAGGTTGGAAATCCGCAGGCTCAATATGGACTGGCAAATTGCTATGCAGAG
Organism: Anthropogastromicrobium sp.; assembly: GCF_037349415.1. Classification (NCBI taxonomy): domain Bacteria; kingdom Bacillati; phylum Bacillota; class Clostridia; order Lachnospirales; family Lachnospiraceae; genus Anthropogastromicrobium; species Anthropogastromicrobium sp. The sequence continues at coordinate 41,670 of NZ_JAXWCK010000036.1, read as the reverse complement.
GGCCGAGGAGTGGAAAAGGATGAAGCTGCTGCTGTTTACTGGTATCAGGCATCAGCACAGCAGGACTATGCGGATGCACAGTATAATTTAGGCTATTGCTTTTTATTTGGCATCGGTGTAGAGGCAAATGAAATCATAGCACTCAAATGGTACAGCAGTGCCGCATCTCACGGTGATCCGCAGATGCAGCATAATCTGGGACTAATTTATAAAAATGGCTATGGCGGAGTAAGCAAAAACTACGGAAAAGCTGCAGAATGGTTTTTTAAAGCAGCCAGACAGGGTTATTCTGAGTCGAAGGTTGAGCTTGCACAGATTTATTTTCGAAATCCGTTAGCGGTAAAGGATATTTCCATTGCAGAGCGTCTGATGACAGAGGCGGCAGAGGAAGGAAATACACGTGCCCAGGAATATCTGGTGCATTATTATTTTGATCAGGATGCAGAAAAGTATGATTTGAAAAAGGCATGCAGATGGGCATCTGAGTGTGCAGACAGCAGTGATCCAACAGTTGCTGTCGTTCTTGGTATTAGCTTTGCTAATGGCGAGGTGGCCGAGATCGATGAGAAGCAGGCATTTGAGTGGCTGTCAAAAGCAAAGGATCAGGAGAAAAAGTTAAATGGAGAGGCATGTTATTACCTTGGAAAGTTTTATGAGGAAGGTAATGTGACAGAAAAGTCACTTGATGATGCCGAACATTTTTATCAGCTGGCTGTAAGAAAGCACTTTGCAAACGGATCTGAATCGCTCGAAAGAGTTAGAAGAGAGAAGGAAGAAATACGTAAGGCAGAGGAAGCAAAAGCCCTTCAAGAACAAAAAGAGGCAGAGGAGCTTAAAAAGCAGGAAGAAGTAAAGCAGCTTTTGAACTTAAAGCCAGAGCAGGCAGAGGGCGATGTAAAATCAGAGGAAGAAGCTAAAGAACCAGAAGGAGCAAAGCCTGAGGAAGCTGCTTTAGAACAAGAAGAAGCAAAGCCTGAGGAAGCTGCTTTAGAACCAGAAGAAGCAAAATCCGAGGAAGTTGTTTCAGAAACCGAAGAAGTTTCAGAACCAAAAGAAACAAAACCTGAGGAAGAAGCTACAGAACCAGAAGGAGCAAAGCCTGAGGAAGAAGCTTTAGAACCAGAAGAAGTAAAATCCGAGGAAGCTGTTTCAGAAACCGAAAAAGCTTCAGAACCAGAAGAGGCAGAATCTGAGGAAGAAGCTTCAGAACCAGAAGAGGCAAAATCTGAGAAGGAATCTTTAGAAGCTACAAATACAACTGATATTGCTTTTGCCCGTTTATTACAGCAGGCAAAAGAAACTCAAAGTCGTATTCAGAAACTTCCAAAGCAGGAAACTGTAAAGGAAGAAGATAAAAAGACACAGGAAAGTGAATCTTTGCCAAAGGAAGAGACAAAAGAGACTGAAACTGTTTCTCCAGAGCCAGTTGAAGAAGATTTTGTTTCTGAGATTGAGGAAGCAGAAAGCTCCATTCAAAAAGAAATCGCTGAGGCACAAAAGTTTGAAAAAGAACTTGATGTGCTGCAAAAGAAGATGGCACAGAATGTGCAGGATCTTCAGGAAGAAAAGAATGAAGCAGAAAAAACAAAAGTTTTTGACAAAGCGGATCTTGATCAAATTCAGCAGGTAGAAGCAAATCCTTCTAGCGAAGATACTGAATCGGCAGAGGAATCAGAGCAGGAAGAAGCTGATATTGAAACTGATGTCGAAACTGATGCTGAAATTAATAATGATATTGAAACTGATATTGCATATGATACAGAGGAATCTGAGAATGTAGACAGTGAGGAAGCTGAAACATTTTTCGAAGAAGAGGAAGAAGACGAAGATGATGAGGAGTGGGAAACCTCCGCGGATAATTTTGTTGCTTCTCTTTTAAAGACGGGTGCAAAGCTTACTAATACATCAGAACCAGTGATTCGCGAAGAGGAAGAGACAACTTCTGAGACAGTTGAATCGGAATCAGAAAATCAAAACATTGAAGATGAATCTGTAGAAACTGATTCTTCAAAAGCATTTTCAGAAGAAACAGAGTCTTATGAAAATGAGTCTGCAGAAGCAGAGCCTTCAAAAGATGACTCTGCAGAAATAGATGAAGAAGAATCACTTGAAGAAAGTGAAGATGAGTCTTTAACAGATGAAGTCGCAGACTACATAGAAAATTCTGATAATTCTGATGACGATAATTCAGACGATGCAGTTAATTTAGAAGAAGATTCTAAAGAGGAAGCTGCTAGCGATCTTGTAGAAGAATCATTGAGTGATGAGTATTCACAAGATGAATATTCAGAAGAAGATTACGCGGAAGATGATTATCAAAAAGAGGATGACAGCTTTGAAGATGAAAATGATTCTAAAACAGAGAATCAAAACGAATCCTCAGTAAAGAGCATGCCAAGGGCAACTCTTGTGGATGACTCTGTCTATGAATATGAAAAGGCCATTATCGATGATTTGAAGCAGGAAGATGTCAGCCGATATGTCGATGTGGATGAGGAAACATATGAAGAAGTAAAGAAGAAAAAGCACCACGTCGTACCGATTGTGCTTCTAGTTCTTGTTTCTTCGATTGCGCTTGCCGCAGCGATCCTTGCAGCGACAGGTCATCTTGGAGAGTTTGTAAATGCACTAAACGAGCAGTTTTCAGCTGGAAATCAGCCAGACGTAGACGAGTCTGCAAAGCTTCCAGAAAAATCTTCTGACAAAGCATTAGAAGAGAATACTGAAAAAGAGCATTCATCAGAGGTTAAGTCATCTGAAACACAAACGTCATCTGATACAGCTCCATCATTAAGTGCAGATGATAATTTAGAAAATAATAACGAAAACAATCAAACTTCCCAGAATACAGCAGCTGATACAGCTGCTGTATCTGATAGTGCGGAAATTACTTCAAGTGCAGGCAGTACAGAGCCATCTTCCTTAAAAGAAGAGAGCAGCACACCAGAAAAATCTGTGGATGAAGCAGAAACTGAATCAGAATCAGAGATAGAGTCTCAAACAGAATCTGAGTCTGAGACAGAAACAGAGTCAGATTCTGAAACAGAAACAGAAATTGAGAAAGAGTCTCAAACACAGACAGAATCTGAAACAGAGACAAAGACAGCTTCCACTGAACAAGAGAAAACAAGTCTTGAGCAGACAGAAACAAGCACACAAGATGCTGAAAATAAAACTGAATCAGAGTCAGAATCAGAGACAGAAACTGAGAAAGAGTCTCAAACAGAATCTGAATCTGAGGCAGAAACAGAGAAAGAATCTCAAACAGAATCTGAAGTAGAATCTGAGACAGAAACTGAGATGGAGACAGAAGCAGAATCCGAGTCTGAGGAGGATAATACAAATCCATATCATGAAGCGGCAAAAGCAAAGTATCCAACTTTTTCAAATGAAAGCTATACTCCAATTCCAGAGGTTTCTTCGGGATGTATTTACGCAAAATATACCAATTTTGATGAGGCATTTCAGACACTCTATACTAATCAGAGTGATTTGACAGGAGCAGCACAGGTTGCACTGAATACACCGGGATTTAATATTATTGGTTATCGTGTTTATATGCTTGCTTATCAGGATGGTATTCTGAATGCGTATAGTACACAGCTTGATGGCACAGATCTGCAGCTGAGTGCAGCAAACGTTGGCACAGAAGCATATATCATGAATGGAAGCATTTTCTCAGAAAATCGTGAATATTCAATGACAGGAGATCCTGTAGGAACAGCATATCCGTATATCAAACGTTTCCTTACATTTGGTGAGGATAAGGTTTACTATTTGGATACAGATGGAGACATAACAAGAAGCGATTATCAGCATACAGCTATTCAGCGTCTTGAACTAGGCATTGATGATGGCAATGATGTGGCTTGGGCACAGGTTATGGGACCGTATCTTGTTTATTATGATACAAAGACAGAGCTTATGTACAGCTGCAACTTAGATGTAGGCACGATTGTTTTGCTTGACTTTGATGGAGTCTCAGACCCATCTGGTCTTTGTGGAAATGGAAATTGGGTCTATGGTCTGTATGATGGAAAGCTTGCAAAGGTTCGTCCAAATGGAAGTGAACTTCAAACTATTTATGAGCCGGATGATTCACTAGAGCTTGTCTCAGTGGAGCATGCCATGGAAAATTATATTATTTTGACTGCAAAGAACACTGCAAATATAAAAACGAGTGCAGAAAATAATTCAGCAGATTCTAATGCAGGAATCAAAACGTATTGTTATAACCTGCAAACTGGAGAGATGACTCAGCTTTCAGCCGAATAAAAAGTTTGAGGGCAAGGGTTTTAATGCCCTTGCCCTTTTACTATATAAGCATCAAAAAAGGAGGAATATTTGATGATTTACGACGTATTAGAATATGGTGCGAAGGCAGATGGAGTAACAAATGACGCTGCCGCTATTCAGAAAGCAATTGACGAATGCAGTGCTGCCGGTGGCGGCCAGGTTGTGCTTAGAAGCGGAAGAACATATTATTCAAGCTCCATTATTATAAAGCCATATGTAGATCTTCATTTAGAGAGAGGAAGCGTATTAAAGGCGCATAGCGATCTGACAACTTATTTTCATCCAAATGAGGGTCAGAAGGATAATGGTGTAAAGATTGAGGGAACACCAGTAACATTAAAGCCATCATATGCTTTTATTTATGCGAAGGATGCCGACCATATGGCAATCACAGGAGATGGCGTTATTGACGGAAATGCATTTGCATTTGTAAAGCAGGTAAGCCAGTACTACGTTACAGGCGATTTTTATCCGCGCCCGACTGTCATCTATGTAGAACATTGTAATCATATCAATTTTACAAATATTATTATCAGAAATGTTTCTTTCTGGACTTTGCACACCGCAGGCTGTGATGATGTATTGATTGACCGCATTCGCATTTTAAATGATTTGAATGTTGCAAACTCTGATGGTATTGATCCAGACCATAGCACAAATGTACGCATTATAGGCTGCCATATTGAGTGTGGTGATGATTGTATTTGTCTGAAGAGTTCTGCAGGAAACATGGAATATGGTCCGACAAAAAATGTGCTGATCAGTGATTGTACATTAATTTCCACTTCCGCAGCATTGAAGATCGGAACAGAAGGAACTGGCAATTTTGAAAATCTGACAGTAAATAATTGTATTATCAGCGGCAGTAATCGTGGAATTTCTATTCAGATTCGCGATGGCGGTCATGTAAAAAATGCAATGTTTTCAAATATCATCATCGAGACACGCCGTTTCGCAGATTGCTGGTGGGGCTGCGGTGAGCCAATCAGCATAACAACACATAATCGTGTGCCAGAGAAGCAGTCTGGCCATATTTCAGGAATTACATTCCGCAATATCACCTGCGACTCAGAGAATGGTGTATTTTTATCGGGAAGTGATGGAAACCATATTGAGGATGTGCTATTTGAGGATGTCAAGGTAAAGATTCATTCAAAGAGCAAATGGCCAAAGGGGCTGTATGATTTAAGACCAGGCTTTGGACAGAAGATTGAAGAGATTCCAAGCGCTGGCTTCTATATGAGAAGAGCAGATGGCGTGACTATACGAAATAGCCGTGTTGTTTTCGAAGGCGAAGAGCGCGCCTGCTTTGGAGAGGCAATCCATGCGCAGGATTGTGCAGATCTTGTAATTGAAGGCTTTAAAGGAGAAGCAGCAAGACCAGAGTTAGAAGCAATTGTAATTGAATAAATGCATTGTAACGTAGCAATTCGCAAGTATCAATTAGAGTAGAAAAAGAGGAAGCAGAAAAACAATGAAATTTGATAAGCTGATTGAGCTCTTAAAGGAAATGGAGACAACAATAGAAGCAGAAGAAAATCAGACACTTCTTGAAAAATTAAATCGAGAGGAAATGATCAATACGATGCAGTTTCTTCAAAGATGTGCAGCGCAGGCAGGGTATTATTATAATCTGCAGGCACCCGGCAGTGAATTTGGTACTATGAAGCTGCAGACAGCAGAAAATGATGATCCTATTGTGGCACAGGTAAAAATTTGGGATAATAAAGAGCATAAGATTCGCACTCGTTTTTCCCTTCGCCGTTTAGTGACCGAGGAGGACGGCTCATTGTCTGTGAAGTTGCCGTGCGGAAGTTATGAGGCAGAGGTGACATGCGGACCAGAGTACAGTACTGTTCTTGTGCCATTTGAAATCACAAAGGATAAAGTGACAACAATTAAGGCAAGATTGGCACGTATAGCACATTTAACTGATCATGGATGGACAGCAGGTGATCTTCATCATCATAGTATATACAGCAGTCCGGCATATGGCGGAACAGATCCGGTAATAGAAACTCCGGATCAGGTGTGTCGTTCCATGAAGTCTCTTGGAATGCAGTTTGGTGCGCTAAGTGATCATCATAACGTGCTTAACCATGAAGAATGGCAAAGACAAAATAATAACTTTACACCTATTATTTCAAAGGAAATTTCCACTTCTAATGGTCATGTGCTGCAGCTTGGTGTAGATGATGACGTGATATATGAGATTCCAAAGGGAAAGGAACGCACGACAGATAAGCTTCGCAATGAATTTATCAGAATTTGCAGTGAGATTCGAAAAAAAGGTGGTCTGCCGCAGGTAAATCATCCGTTTGATGTGAGTTTTTCCACTCGCTACAACAGCGAGTTTTGGGATATGGTTGAAATTTTTGAATCAATGGAGATTTGGAATGGTGCGACTCCATTTGCAGCTGGCACAATCAATGCTAAGGCATTCAAAAAGTGGCTGTCTCTTTTAGATGAGGGAAAGCGCCTGACTGCTACAACGGGAAGTGATACACACAACATTTATGGTGACGATTATTTTGGCATGACAGAGTGGTTAGATTGGATGATGGATATTGTGATGAAACACCCGGAGATTTATCCAGTGCAGATGAATGAGAAGGTTGCCTATCTGACTTGGCTGTACAATAAGGTATGGCCGCGTCTTTTATCGTGGGTGGAGCAGTCTAACACACCGTCTACAATCCATAATTATGTGTATACAAATGGAAAAAATCAGCCTCAGGAAATTCTTCAGGCTATCCGTGAGGGACATAGTTTTATAAGTAATGGTCCGCTTGTGACGGCAGAAGTAAATGGAGTTTCTTATGGTGAGAAGGCAGTACTTAAAGATAGGACAGGTACACTGTCAGTTCATGTATTTTCAAAGAAACCGATCAATCATCTGTGTATGTACACAGGTGCTGATAAGAAGGTTGAACTTTGTGCAAAGGCTGATGCAGCAGAGGGCGGCTTTATGTATGATATAGCGGCAGATGAGTTTGATTTTGGCGATGCTGCATGGGCTTTGTTTGTGGCAGATGGAGGAGAAAATAACCTTGCAATTTCAAACCCAATTCTGTTTGCTTGATGATAAATAAAAAATCTGAAAATCAGGGTTAAAACCTGACCCTGATTTTCACTAGGAGGAGACATGAGATCACTTGACTATATGAATCGTGTGGAGGCGTATGTGAATCGCTTAAACAGCGAGCGACGTACCGTGCTTGAAACGATCCAACAGGTACGTTTTTTGGATCTGATGGCAGATGAGATCAACTGCGCAGATATGACTGCAGACTGCGAAGAGGATGAGAATAAAAAATATGGTATAGCGCCAAATCTGGATGCAGTACACACAAGGGGCTATGCTAAGAGAAGTCTTGTACTGGAGGATTGCAGCAGCTGGCCAGTTTTTTCGTGTGCAGATACGTGGGGCGGTCCGGATTACCATGGGATTTTTGCTTTTTCTGTGACAATTACAGAAGAGATGAAGGGACGCATTATTGGCTTTTCGCTTGACACTGGCGCAGATGATATATGGAATACTGATAATCCACAGATTATGGTTTATGTAAATGGAGTGCTTACGTGTGCCATGGATCTTAATCATCATGAAGTAATATTAAGTGATTGTGCAGAGCCAGGAAAGATATATGATATTCGATTATATGCATATGTCAACAGTCCAGGAAAGAGCAATTTTTTATATCTTAAGGTATTTGCGAAGGAACAGGAGGCAGAGGCACTTTATTATGATATGAAGCTTCCGCTTGAGGCAGCAAAGCAAATGCGCCCAGAAGAAGAAAAAAGAAGAAAGCTTCTGGAGCTTTTAAATCAGGCAGGTGATTTATTAGATCTTCGTGTTAAGAAAAGTGATAAGTATCGTGCATCTCTTATAGCAGCAAGCGAATGGCTTAAGGAAAATTTATATGAAAAGGAATGGGAGCTTGACGGTCCAACTGTTTATGCACTTGGTCATACGCATATTGATGTGGCATGGAAATGGCCACTTCGACAAACAAGAGAAAAGGCTGTAAGAAGCTTCTCGACAGTGCTTTATTTGATGAAGCGTTATCCAAAGTATCGTTTCTTTTTGAGTCAGCCGCAGCTTTATGAGTATGTAAAAGAAGATGCACCTGAGATTTTTGAGCAGGTAAAGGAACGTGTAAAGGAAGGACGCTGGGAGGCAGACGGTGCTATGTGGCTGGAGTCTGACAGCAATTTAACTAGCGGTGAGTCACTTATTCGTCAGATTTTATATGGAAAGAAATTTTTCAATGAAGAGTTTGGCATTAAAGAGCAGGAGATATTGTGGTTGCCTGATGCATTTGGCTTTTTAGGTGCATTGCCGCAGATCATGAAGAGAAGCGGTATTCGCTACTTCCTAACAACAAAGATGGGCTGGAATGATGCCGATCAGCAGCCAGATGATACATTTCTTTGGGAAGGAATTGATGGAAGCCGCGTAACAGGCCTTTATATCACAACAAAGAATTACGAAGCATACCCGGAGCGTTTTGAAAAGCCAGTTCGCGAGGTTACATACAATGGCAGACAGAATGCCAGCCAGACAATGGGAACATGGCAGAATTACAGAAATAAAGAGTTAAATGATGCAGTTCTCACAGTTTATGGCTACGGTGATGGCGGCGGCGGTCCGACAGAAGGTATGCTTGAGGAAAGTAAGCGTTTGTCTTACGGCATCCCAGGAGTTCCTAAGGTAAAGCTGTCTGGACTAAAAGAGTACTTACAGGTACTTGATAAAAATTTACAGAATAAAAAGTTAAACACATGGTACGGTGATCTGTATCTTGAGTATCATCGCGGTACATTTAGTTCAATTGCAGAGAATAAAAAGAATAACCGTATATGTGAGTATAAAAATCAGCAGGCAGAGTGGCTGGCATCACTTTTGTGGTGGATGAATAAGAAAAATGAGAATGCAAACAAGAATGCATATCCAAAAGAGACGCTTGATAAGGCATGGAAGCTTCTGCTGTTAAATCAGTTTCATGATATTTTGCCGGGATCTGCAATTGCTGAAGTCTATGAGCAGTCAGATATTGACTATGCAAAGATTAAGGCAATGGATGAAGAGATAATTAGTGAAGTATTAAAAAGCCTGAGCAGTAATAAGAGCGAGCAAAAAAACGGAATCTGTGCATGGAATCCACTTGGCTTTGCAGCAGAGCAGGTGATTGAGCTTGATAAAAAGAAGCTGCATGAATGCGGTATCGACAAGGGCTGTTCTCTTACTAATGTGACAGCCGCGCAGCGCTTTAAAGATGGCACAATGCTTGTCACAGCTTCACTTCCTGCAAAGGGCAGCTTATATATGGCAGCATCTGCAGAGAAAGAAAGCTTAGACAAAGAGGCAAAGAAAGAACATTTTGCTTTACGTGATGAAAATACACTTGAGACACCTTGGTATATTGTTTCATGGAATGAGCTTGGCGAACTGACCTCTCTTTATGATAAGGAGGCAAAGCGTGAAGTTTTAGAAGCAGGTACTGTAGGAAACGAGATAGTTGTTTATGAAGATATTCCTAAGGATTACGATGCTTGGAATGTGGAGTCATATTATTCAAGAAAGCATTGGAAGATGTCTGTGAAAAAGCCATGTATGATGACTGAGGCAGGAGAAATCTGTGCTGTGCTTCACACAGAGCTTTCTTATGAGTCTTCAGTTATTGAGCAGGACATTGCATTCTTTGCACACACAAGACGAATTGATTTTAAGACTAAGATTGACTGGAAAGAACAGCAGCAGCTTGTAAAGGCAGAGTTTCATTTGGATGTCATGACAAGAACAGCAGCATGCGAGATTCCATATGGTGTGATGGAGCGTCCAACACATAGAAATACAAGCTGGCAGCGTGCCCAGTTTGAGATGTGTGCACATCGCTTTGTGGATCTGTCTGAGCCGGGCTTTGGTGTGGCACTGTTAAATGATGGACGATATGGTCATTCTATTGAGGACAGCTTTGTTAGTCTGACGCTTCTTACATCAGGTGTCTTCCCATTCCCAGATGCTGATAAGGGACTTCATGAACTTACATATGCCCTGATGCCGCATATGGGTGACTGGAGAGAGGCAAATGTGGTACACGAGGCAGGAAAGCTTAATGAAAAGCCGATTCTTTCTGTTTATAAGCCATCGCTTTTGACAGAAGAAAAATCTTCAGTCAGATATACAATGTGTGAGGTGTCATCACCAAATGTTATTGTGACATCAGTAAAACGTGCAGAAGATGAAAGCGGACTGATTGTTCGTATGTATGAGTCAAGCGGTATCCGCACAAATGTGGAATGGAATTTAGAGGGTCTTTGCCCGAAATACATCTATGAATGTGATATGATGGAACAAAAAGAAAGAGAAGTTGTGTTTGACGGACAGAGAGCAAAATTTGAGATCAGACCGTTTGAGATTAAGACATTTTTACTAGTATAAATATAAAAGTGCAGTAAGAAAAAAGGTTTCTTCTGAAAAAGTGTGGAAAAGACACAATGAAAGAGCAAAAAATGCAATGTTTTTCCGAAGAAACCGACCAAATACGCATAGCTTTTGGGTGTGCAATTTTGCTATAATCAACACATCAGATATGAAAAGTTTCTAAAGAAACAATAAAAAAAGGAGGGCTGCGGACATGGCAAACAAAAAAACGCCGGGTGTGGCAAAGAAAAAGGTTAATTGGAAAACATACCTGAGAAATACCTGGCAGCTGTATGTGATGATGTTGATACCGATTATCTGGCTGATTTGTTTCAAATATAAGCCAATGCTGTACATCGTTGTTGCATTTAAAAAGTATAATATTTTCAAAGGAATTTGGGAGTCTCCGTGGGTTGGTTTTAAATATTTCAAGGAGGCATTCGGATCAAGTGAGTTCTGGTTTGCAGTAAAGAATACATTGATCTTAAATATCGGTGATTTGATTATCGGATTTCCATTCCCGATTTTTTTGGCACTGTTTTTAAATGAGTTAAGAAGTACGGGCGTCCGCAAGATGACTCAGATCGTTTTGTATCTGCCAAACTTCCTTTCTTGGGTTATTATCGCAGGTATCAGTACTCAGCTGTTCTCAGGAAATGGTCTGTTAAATGGTGTACTTGGTGTATTTGGTTTACCAACAGTACCGTTCTTAACAAATACAATCTGGTGGAGAATTATTTACTGGGTAATGGGTATCTGGCAGTCAGCTGGTTATTCACTGATCATTTATTTGGCAGCACTTATGGGAACTGACCCGTCACAGAGTGAGGCAGCTTACCTTGATGGTGCAACAAGATTACAGCGTATCTGGTATGTAACAATTCCTCAGATTATGCCGACCATATCCACACTGCTTATTATGCAGCTTGGTAAAGTTATCAATATCGCATTCGACCGTCCATATATGATGAGCAACATGCTTGTAAAGGATGCATCAAATGTACTTAGTGTATATGTATACGAAGTTGGTATCGGTAAGGGACGTTTTGACTACGCAACAGCAGTTGGTCTGTTCCAGTCTGTAATCGGTATCGCTATGGTAATTATTTTTGATAAGATCGCTAAGAAAATGGGACAGGGAGGTGTCATGTAATGGACGGATTAAAAACAAAAGAAGATCGCCGCTTTCAGACGTTCTGGGTAATCTTTTTTATCTTAATCAGTGTGATTGCAATTATCCCGGTACTTCGTGTAATTTCCATTTCGTTCTCTGGTAGAGATGCAATCAACAAGGGACAGGTATTTATCTTCCCGATTGGATTTAATGTAGATGCTTATGCAAAGGCATTAAAGAGTGGTACATTCGTAAGCTCTTTTGGATATTCCATTATTCTTATGGCAGTTGTAACTGCAGTTGATATGATTATGACTATCCTTCTGGCATACCCGCTTTCAAGAAAGGGTCTAAAGGGTTCAAAGATTGTCAATCTGTTCTGCGTTATCACCATGTATTTAAACCTTGGTACAATCCCGAACTACTTAAATATTAAGTCTTTCGGCATGATTGATACTGTATGGGCATTGATCATTCCTGGTGCACTTAGTGTTTACAACATGATCATCATGCGTACTGCATTCGCAAGTATTGATGATTCCTTGTATGAGGCAGCGCGTATTGATGGATGCGGTGAGTTCAAGATTATGTACCGTATCGCAATTCCGCTTTGTGTACCGACTATCGCAACACTTTGTTTGTTCTACGCAGTAGGTCGTTGGAATGGTATTGATGATCAGCTGTACTATGTACAAAAGACAGGTCTTCACACTGTTCAGATGGCGTTAAAGCAGATGATCGAGGCTGTAAATGTTCAGTCTGAGGAGAGTGGTACAACACAGCTTGTAGCAGAGAATATTAAGGCAGCAAGTATTACGCTGTCCATGACTCCGATGTTAGTTGTATATCCATTCATCCAGAGATTCTTCACTCAGGGTATTATGCTGGGTGCAGTAAAGGGTTGATTTTACACAATATTTTTTCAAAGTGAGTGTCTGCGCTGTCTGGCTTTAGCCAGACGGGCAGTGACATCATAAAAATCTTTTAGGAGGAGTTTACAATGAGAAAGATGAGAAAATCAGCTGCAGTAGCTCTTACAGCAGCAATGGCAGTAACAAGCATGGGCGTGATTCCGGCAATGGCAGATGAAACCACTACAATTCGTGTTATGGTTTGGGACCGTGGAGATGCTCCGCAGGGTATGACTGTTGAGGAGAACAAGATGAGCGAGTGGATCAACGAGCAGGTAAAGGATCTGGGTATTCAGGTTGAGTTCGTAGCTGTTCCAAGATCTACCAGTGAGGATGTTCTGACAACTATGATGACTGGTGGAAATGCACCTGATATCATTTTCTCCTATGACCAGAACGTATTCTTAAATTACGCAAATCTGGGTGGTTTGGCTGATCTGACAGAGGCTTATGAGACAATCGGAACTAACATCAAGGAGTATGCTGGTGAGGTTCAGAACATGGGTGAGTATGATGGTGCTCAGTATGCGCTTCTTTCAAAGAGAGGAACTGAGAATCCGCGTCATACCGCTTACATCCGCAAGGATATCCTTGATGAGATGGGACTTGAGGTTCCGACTACAAAGCAGGAGCTGATTGATGATCTGTACGCAATTCATGAGAAGTATCCGGATATGATTCCGTGGAGCATGGGCGGACGTCAGGATACTGAGAAGATGTACCTGAACTTCGTTGGTTCCTATGTAACCTTCGAGGATGAGAAGGATGAGTTTACCTATAGCGAGAACTATATCGTAGCTCATGACGGCGCATTAGACGGTATTAGAGAGATGAACCAGCTGTACAATGATGGCATTATTGTTCAGGATTTTGCTACTGATACAGATGAGTCCGTACATAAGTCAAACATTGCAGCTGGTAAGGTTGCATTCTTCTTGGATGATAACTCTGTTCAGTGGGAGAATATCCATACCTTAAACAATGACCTTGGCAAGTCTACATTCGTTCCAGTTGAGTGCTTCACTCAGGAGAATGGAGATATCCGTAACGTATACGAGCAGATGTATGGTATGTGGATCATGGTTCCGGCAGCAAGCGAGGATAAGGTTGATGCGTGCATGACTTATCTGAACTGGTTAGCAGATCCGACTAATGCAGAGAACGTAGCTTACACACCAGAGCATGAGGTTAGTGAGAATGGTGTTCCGGTTGGATTTACTGCTGATGAGTTAAGTACTATGGGCTACAAGGGAACACTTGATGATTACAACATCGTAAACAAGCATTTCGCATTCATGGATGATGAGGCTGGTATTGTTGAGAGTGCTATGGGTAAGGATCCGATCGACTCCAAGGAGTGGTATGAGAACTTCTATGAGACTGTTGCAATCGGCAAGTATCGTTATCCAGTATTCTCTATCAATGCTGAGGCAGAGAATGAGTATGGTACTCAGATCCGTTCTGATCTGATCGAGTATGTATACAGACTGATCAGCTGCAAGCCAGATGAGTTTGATTCCTTAGAGGCTCAGTTAAAGAGTGATATGGACAATGCAGGTCTGACTGACATTATCGAAGGAAGAGCTGCTCTGTATGATGAAGAAATGGCTGCTGCAGAATAAATTGTAACAATATAAGCGAATACGCAATACAGAAAGCGGGGGCTTACACGGCTCCCGCTTTTTACTTCATAAAGGAGGAAACAAGATGATAGCAGTAATCAGCGACGTGCATTTTCCATCCAATGCAGAACGGCAAAAGATTATGGAGACAGGACTAAAAAAGCTTACTGGTATTCGTGCACTTTTTATCTGCGGCGATTTCACAGATAATCGCAAAGACACAAAGCCAGAAGAGGAGATGAAACTGCCAGAATATATAAAGAAGCTGCCATATCCTGTTTTCTTTATTGATGGTAATCATGAAGATTATGATGTATTAAAAAGACTTCCTAAGATTAGTGATAGTGAAAATGAATTACTTTTTCAAAAGAGCGGATGCAGCCTAACAGCAGAAAATACAATGAAGGCATCAGATGGCATTTACTACCTGAAAAGAGGAAGTGTATGTAAAATCGACGGATTTTCTATGCTTTTAATTGGCGGAAGTACAACCGGACCTGGGTATAAGAAAAATCATCCTGATATCTGGCAGAAAGATGAGGATCTGTCAAAAGAGGATGAAAAGCAAATTTTAAAATCATTGCAGGAAAATGATCATACATTTGATCTGATTTTCACACATACAGTTCCAGAGTGCATGGTAAAGGCATGGTTTCCAGATAAGGATCTGTCAGTGACAAATAAAATTTTAGAACACGTATGGCAGTCGGTTTCTTATCAGTACTGGCTGTTTGGCCATTTTCATGAGGATGTAGATTACCCGGAACGTATGCACTGTCTTTACAATGATGTGATGCTTCTTGAGGCATTAAAAGACGGTGGTATACGTGCAGAAAGGAGAAAACTATGAGAAATTATGAGATAAAGACAGACCTTCATACACATACGCTTGCAAGCACTCATGCCTATAGCACGCTAGAGGAAAATTGTCGTGGTGCATTTGCAAACGGTCTTGAAGGAATCAATATGAGTGATCATGGACCGTCAATGCCTGATGCACCGTATGAAGGTCATTTTTCTAATATGAGGATTTTGCCAGAGTATATCCATGGTGTAAAGGTTTGGAAGGGTGCTGAGGCCAATATTGTAGATTATGATGGAAATATTGATCTGACAGAGCACACACTCGGACGTCTTGAGTGCATTGTAGCATCATTTCATGAGCAGACTTTTAAGGCAGGAACAGTTGAACAGCACACAAATGCTTATATGCAGGCACTTAAAAATCCCAAAATCCATATTTTAGGCCACAGTGGAACAGCACAGTATCCGTATGACCATGATACTGTCATTAAAGAGGCAGCACGTCTTGGAAAGGCAATCGAGTTAAATGAAGCTACATTTCATGTGCGTCCTTCTTCTATTGCAAATTGTTGTAAGATCATTGCAAAGTGCAAAAAGTATGGTGCTTTTATAAGTGTCGATTCAGATGCTCATTTCAGCGCCTTTGTTGGAGTGTATGACTGTGCAAGAAAGCTTCTTGATGAGCTTGATTTTCCACAGGAGCTGATTATCAATCGTAACGCTGAAACTGTGAGCAAGTGGTTAAAAGAGCTAGCCGCAGCAAGCGAAAACAAATATTAAAATTCTACATTTGATTGCTGACTTGTGATAGTCGTTGAGCTGGCGCGCATTGCAGATGGAGACTGATCATAAGTCTGGCGGAAAATTCTGTTAAATTGAGAGAAGCTTTGAAAGCCGCATGACTGTGCAATTTCAGAGATCGGGTGACTAGTTGAGAGCAAAAGATCCCTTGCACGTGTAATACGTACTTTTTGAATATAGCTTATCAGCGTGAATCCAGTCACTTTTTTAAACTGATGAGACAGGTAGCATGAGCTTAAAAAGAATTTGTCAGCCAAGGAATCAAGCGACAATTCCTCATCATAGTGGCTGTGTATATAATAGGTAATGCTGTAGATTTTTTGCGTTGCTGAGTTGCCTGACGACTTATTTGTATATAGATTTTTGTCCTGGTTTTGCTTAATCGCATACAAAAACTGTATAAACATCGAGTGAATAATAAGCCGCTGTTCTGGGTGAGCCAGATAGTCGTGATGTCTTGAAAATGTATAAATTTCATCAAGAATGCCCAGAATTTGTTTTCGTATTTCCTCTGGAAAGCGAAAGATTGGAGTCTGGGCATTAAAAATAGTTAAAAGCGGTAGATAATAGTCTGCCATGCCAAACAGATCTTTCGGGTACCAGAAGGAAATGATTAGTCGTTTACTTGGCGCCCCAGTTGGATATTCAGTCCGATGAAGAATAGTCGGAGGCAGCAGCACAATGTCGCCCTCCTCAAGAGAATATGGCACGCCTTCAATAAAATGTATTGTATCAGGAGAGAGCGGTATCATGATTTCATGAAAGCGGTGCGAGTGTTGAAACTCCATATTGATCTGTTTATAGCGCTCTCCGTAATCAAAATAATAAAAAAGAGAAACATCACAGTCATTTATAATAATGCTGTAATTGCGTTGATATTTAAGCTGAAGTGGATGATCCATTGAAACCTCCAATAGTATTTATAAAACTGTAACATCAGTATAGCGATTTACAGCAAAATATGCAAGGAATATTGAAAAAGAAAACAAATTTTAAATAGATATTTTGTATGTCATTTTGTATACTGAGTACAAGATGTAACAGTTTATGCATAAAGTGTAACAGTTTACATGGGATATGTAAATATATCCAAGCATAATATAAAAGAAAAGGAGCGGGGACGATGGAGAACGTAACAGCAGCACAGGTAAAGGATGCTTTAGAGCGTGTGATCGCAAGCTTTCAGACTGTATTGTATGAGGATGATGAGCAGTTTTTAGAGAATATGAAGACAAAGAATCTGGAGGGCGATGATATTCGCAGATACCAGCATTGGGAGTGGACGCAGGGTGTTGGTTTATATGGATTCTGGCGTCTTTTTGAAGCGACAAAGAAGCCAGAGTATCTGGACATTTTAAAGCGTTTTTATGAGAAGCAAATGGAGGTTGGTCTTCCTGGAAAGAATATCAATACCGTAACCCCTCTTCTTGCAATGTCTTATTTTGCGGAGTATACTAAAAATGATGAGTATCTGGCAATTTGTGACGAGTGGGCTGAGAGTATTATGCACGATTTTTTGCGCACAGAGGAAGGCGGTCTTCAGCACAAGACTTCTGATACAATGAATAATGGTGAGCTTTGGGATGATACCTTATTTATGACAGTATTGTTTTTAGCTAATATGGGACGTATTCGCGGCAAGAAGGAATATATTGAAGAGGCACAGTATCAGTTCCTTCTTCATGTAAAGTATCTGACAGATAAAAAGACAGGCATGTGGTTCCATGGCTGGACGTTTGATGGTCATCACAATTTTGCAGAGGCACTGTGGGGCAGAGGAAACTGTTGGATTACAATGGCAATTCCGGAATTTCTTGATATGGTAGAGTGCCCGACAGCAGTTCGACGCATTTTAGAGGAGTCCGAGCGTGCTCAGGTCAGTGCACTGATGCGTTTCCAGGATGAATCTGGTATGTGGCATACTTTAGTAGACGATCCGACCTCTTATGTAGAGGCGAGTGCAACATGTGGTTTCGCATATGGTATCCTTCGTGCAGTTGATCTTGGCATTGTTGATAAGTCATGCGCAAATTCTGCAATGAAGGCGCTTGCACCAATTTTAAAATGTGTCAGTGAAGAAGGCAAGGTAGAGCAGGTTTCCTACGGAACACCGATGGGAAGAGAGAGCAAGGATTTCTATAAGCAGATCTCGCTTATTCCTATGCCGTATGGACAGGCACTGGCAATTTTGTTCTTCATGGAAGCATTGAAGCTTTGCAAATAAAAACAGCTAAAATAGCTGGAGGAGTATAAAAAATGAAGCGTTATATTGATTATCTGATTCGCAGCGAGGAACATCGCGTAGATGAAATGCTGTTTTTGCAGATTAAGGATAAGAACGATTTATGTTATGGACTGATGCGAGGCGATGTGATTGAGGCAAAGCCAACGATCTATATGATGGCAACGGCACTGGCATTATATTTAAACAGCAGAAGCCGCTATTATAAGAGCGAGAAGCTGATGGAAGCGCTGCAGCTGGCGGCAGATGGTGTGGCACGTGTTCAGAGAAAAAGCGGCTATATTGATTATCCGTGCTGTAATTTCTTCTCAGCACCAGATACAAGCTTTTGCTATAAAAGATTAAATGATGGCTATCGCCTGATGAAAAAATATCAGGATGTAGCAGATACAACTATTCTTCAGAAAAAGTATCTTGCTATTATGAGAATGGCAGCAGAGGCTATTCGTGATGGTGGATTCCATACACCGAACCATCGCTGGGGTATTTGTGCCGCACTTATGCAGGCAGCCAAACTGTTTGCTGATGATACTGAGTTTGCAAAGAGCCTTATGGACCGTACTGTTTTATACCTTCAGGAAGGCATTGACGGTAATTCAGAGGGTGAGTATGCAGAGCGTTCCACCGGAAATTATAATGCTGTTGTCAACAATGCAATGATGGCAATGTATCAGTGCTCAAAAGATGTGAAGTATTTGGGATATGTAGAGCGCAATTTAAATATGATGATGTACTACATTGAACCAAATGATATGGTCTTTACTCAGAACTCTACACGTCAGGATCAGGGCAAAGAAATTTTTATGGACAAGTATCTGTATCAGTACCTATATTTGCTTGCATACGATGGCACAGATGGTTTTATCAAGCTGACACCAGAGGAGCATGCACGATTTGATGGTGCTGCACATCAGATTATAAAGGGCTGTGCTGAGACTGGACGTCAGGCACCAAATTGTCTTCATCTTTTGATGATTTATGATAAGACACTTGATTATACATTTGAAAATTGTGGTTTCTTAAAGACATACCACAAGCTTTTCAAAGAAGCTGGTGTACTTCGTGTGAAGAAAGAAAATTATTCCTACACTGTTATGAAGAATCGAAGCGCCTTTTTGTACTTTAACGTAAATGGTTTAGAAGCATTTTTAAAGATTGGCGAAAGCTACTGTGAGATTCGTAATTTTGTCCCAGATGAGATGGATGTACAGGAAGGAAAGACTGTTCTTTCACACACAGCAAGAGGCTGGTATTATCTGCCATGGAAGGAAAAGCAAAATACAAGCGACTGGTGGCAGATGGATCACAAAAAGCGTGATCTTATGATTACAAGTGATCTTCACACTCAGGTAGTCATCACAGAGTTAGCAGATGGTCTTGAAATCAGCGTAGATACAGACGGGTTAGAGCGTTTGCCGCTTCGTATGGAGCTTTGTGTGCCATCACAAACGACATTAGAGAATGATCATTTCTGCATGGAGACAGTGGCTGGAAAGTCAATGGTTCTGTCAGATGATTATGTAACAATGACAAAGGGACTTACAAGCATCGAGTTTGGACCAGGTGCATGCGAGCATCATTTTAAGGGACATTATTCAGGTGAAGAAGTAAATACTGATGGATATACAATCTACTGCAATACATATACGCCGACAAAGAGAGTTTACACTCTGAAGGTAAAACAATAAATGTAAATACAAATAAAAATACCCGGCTTTTACAGGCCGGGTATCTTTATTTGTAAAAGTATGATATAATACATTGCAGTTAATATCCCTGGTAAGGGAAGATCAGTACAATATATATATAGAAGCAATACAATTTTAGAAAGGCAGGATACATATATGAAGTTTTATGCAGGATTAGATGTCGGAGGAACATCAGGAAGAGTAAAGTTTTCGACAGAAGATAAGACTCTGATTGGGGAATATTTAGGTGAGGGCTGTGCATTTAATACAGAAGGATATGAGATTGGAAGAGAGAAGTATCGTAAACTGATGGATGCAGCTCTTTCAAAGTATGAACTAAAAAGTTCTGATTGTCTTGGCATATGCATTGCGGCAAGCGGTATTGACTCTAAGGAGCAGGAAAT
Organism: Anthropogastromicrobium sp.; assembly: GCF_037349415.1. Classification (NCBI taxonomy): domain Bacteria; kingdom Bacillati; phylum Bacillota; class Clostridia; order Lachnospirales; family Lachnospiraceae; genus Anthropogastromicrobium; species Anthropogastromicrobium sp. The sequence continues at coordinate 21,361 of NZ_JAXWCK010000036.1, read as the reverse complement.
GCAGATGAGAAGCATCTTTGAGGAGATGGGCTTTGCAAAGGAGCGTATTTTGGCTGTAAATGACTGTGAACTCTTTTTATATTTGTCTAAAGGACCTGTGCTTGTCACGATTTCTGGAACAGGTTCTATTTGTTATGGAAGAAATGAGGCAGGAGAAGTTTTTCGCACCGGCGGATGGAATCATGTATTGAGTGATGAAGGAAGTGCATATGATATAGGTCTTCAGACATTTAAAGCGTATGCAGATTGGCTGGATGGAAGGATCAATTGTCCAATTCTTGCAAAGAAGATTGCAAATGCGACAGGTGTTAAAACATTGGAGCAGGCTGACGTTTATGTAAATGATCATTTGCTTGATAAGAGTCCTGTCGGAGGGTTGGCTGTTTTATGCGCACAGGCGGCAGAGGAAGGTGATCTGGTAGCAAAAACAATTATAAAGGAGTGTGCGGCTAAGATTTTTGCGATTGTATGGGATACATGCTGTAAGATGGAAGGAAAGCCAGATAATCGTATTAAACGTGAGCTTGATGAAGCCTTTTTTGCAAATCAAGAGGCAAAAGCTTTGCAGGCAGATTTATGGATGTGGGGAAGTGTCAATGTAAAGAATACATTTTTCCGCGAGCAAATTATCAATATGGCTAAAAAGAAGCTTCCGAATGTAACAGTAAAAATTCCAGAAAAGACTGCGCTTGATATTGCACTTGGCGCAGCGCAGGAGCACTTTGCATAAAGGAAAAGATCAATGCATAAGCTGATTGAAAATCAAGTGCGGATTTCAGTGCGAAATCTGGTAGAATTTATTCTTAGAAGCGGTGATATTGATAATCGCCATTCCACAAAAGCACAGTATGATGCGATGCAGATAGGAAGTCGTCTGCATCGCAAAATACAAGGTTCGATGCCGGGTACATATAAGGCAGAGGTTTCTCTAAAGCATACAGCACATTACAGGGATGTTGAGATTTTACTTGAAGGAAGAGCTGATGGCATTATTACACCAGATGAAAAATCAGTAGAGGGAGAACAAGCCAATTTACTTTATCAGACACAAACAGATGAGAATGTATCAGCAGAGATTTCTTTTATCATTGATGAGATTAAAGTTATCCGGCAGGATATGGAAAAGTTAGATAGTGCAGCACAAGTTCATGTAGCACAGGCGCTTTGCTATGCCTATATGTATGCAAAAGTACTGAATACAAAAGCAGCAGGTGTTACAGAAGAAAACGAGGAGAAAAAAAGAATTTGTATTGGCATACAAATCACATATTGCCATCCAGAAACTGAAGAAATCAAGCGTTTCCTAAAAGTATATACTTTTAAAGAAATCAAAGAAGAATTTGATCGTTATATAAGTGAATATGGAAAATGGGCGCAGTTTTTGTATGAGCATCGTCTGGAAAGAAATGCTTCTATACAAAAACTGTCTTTCCCTTATCCATATCGTGCTGGACAAAAACGTCTTGTTGCGGCAGCATACCGCACGATGATAAATGGAGAACAGCTTTTTATTCAGGCACCGACAGGGATCGGAAAGACACTTTCGACTGTATTTCCAGCTGTATGGGCAGTTGGAGAGGAGTACGCTGATAAGATTTTTTATCTGACAGCAAAGACGATAACGCGCACAGCGGCAGTATCAGCGTTTGATATTTTGCAAGAAAATGGTCTTAAAATGTCATACATTGCTCTGACATCAAAAGAAAAAATCTGTCCGAACACAGTTATGGAGTGTAATCCCGTGCAATGCCAATATGCCAAAGGTCATTTTGATCGTGTAAATGAGGCAGCATTTGATTTGATTCATGATTGTGAGCAGATTACAAGAGAAAAATTAGCTGCCTGCGCAAAGAAATATAAGGTTTGCCCATTTGAGTTATCACTAGATGTCAGCTATTGGGTAGATGCCATAATTTGCGATTATAATTATGTTTTTGATCCTCATGTGCGTCTGCAGCGTTATTTTGCAGACGGTGAAAGAGGCGAGTACATATTTTTAGTAGATGAGGCTCACAATTTGGTGGAGCGTGCAAGAGAGATGTACAGTGCTAAACTTGAAAAAGAAGAATTTCTTGCCGCGAAAAAATATTATGAACCATTTAAGTCAGTTGTAAAACAGATAAATAGCTGCAATCGCAAACTCCTTGAATTAAAAAGAGAGTGTGATGTATGGAAGGTTCTTCCAGAGGGTGAAGGAATTGGATCATTTGTCATGGCATTAGAGCGACTATATGAAGCGTTAAACCGATTGAGTGAAACACATCCAGAATGGATAGCTCCAAAAGAAGCAAGTGAGTTTTTCTTTCATGTAAGAGATTTCCTGGAAGTATATGAACAGCTTAATGAGCATTACGAGGTATATATGGAACATACATCGCAGGGAACCTTTCAGATAAATCTTCTGTGTGTAAATCCGGCCGAGCGTTTGCAGGAATGCTGCACACAAGGAATTTCAACGATATTCTTTTCAGCAACACTTTTGCCAATTCGTTATTACAAGGAGCTTCTTGGACAAGGTGAAGAATCAAAGGCAATCTATGCTGCGTCTCCTTTTGACCCGAAAAATCGCCTCATTGTAACAGCAGCAGATGTATCATCAAAATATACAAGAAGAACAGCATTGGAATATACTCGTATAGGCCAGTATATTAAGGCAATAACAAATAGCAGGCGTGGAAATTATCTTGTCTTTTTTCCATCATACACATTTCGCGATGAAGTTGAAGCTTGTATGGAAAAAGAAGAAAATGTACGCTATATTCGCCAGGAAAGCAGCATGACAGAAGCGCAGAGAGAAGAATTTCTTGATGCATTTAGAGAACAGGACACACCGACTGTCGGTTTTTGCGTTATGGGAGGCATTTTTTCCGAGGGAATTGACTTGCAAAACGAAGCTGTAATTGGTGTTATTATTGTAGGAACGGGATTGCCGCAGACAGGGTCACGTCAGGAAATTCTAAAAAGTCACTATGAAAAAGAAGGAAAAAATGGTTTCCTATTTGCGTATCTTTATCCTGGAATGAATAAAGTATTGCAGGCAGCAGGACGTTTAATCCGCACAAGCAAAGATTATGGTGTTATAGCCCTGTTAGATGAGCGCTTTTTGCAGGGATCGTATCGAAGTCAGTTTCCGCCGGATTGGACAGATATGAACATTGTACAACTTTCGAATTGTACAGCGCTGTTAGAACAGTTTTGGGCAGATATTGAGCAATAGTTTTTGTTTTCTGGTAATTGCAGGGTTGCGTTAAGTGGTAATATCCGCTATAATAAAGACGATTTGCAGCAGGGCTAATACTGATGCATAAAGCATAAAATGAAGGCAGATTTAACGGAGAAATAGTAGAAAGGCAGTCAATTAAATTATGGAAAACCAGTTTTATCAGATGTATCTGGATGAGTTAAGTGAAATTCCAGAGTGTACAAATGAGGAGATGGAAGCATTGTTAAATAGTCTTCCAAACGAGGAGGCAGTGAAGCGTCTGACAGAGGGCAGCCTTGCCTATGTCGTGCGTGAGGCAGCGAAGTATGCAGGAAATGATGTTGAAATATCAGATCTTGTTCAGGAAGGAAACATGGCACTTTTGCTTGTATTAAAAAACTATGCGTCGCATCCAGTTGTAGGTGATGATGCAGTTTCCTATTTTAATCAGCTTCGTGAGCGCGCAGTTCATATGGCAATGGAAGCAGTTACAGAAGAGCAAAAACAAAGTGAGCAGACAGCAGAAAAATTAACAGCTTCTGTTAATGTTTTAAATGTAGTTATGACAAAGCTTGCAGAAGAGCTTGGACGCGAGCCTAACCTTTCTGAAATCGCAGCAAAGATGCAGATGAGCGAGGATGAGGTACAGGCTGTTATGAAGGAAGCCATCAATGCTGTTGCTGTTGACAGGAGTGAGGCAGCACAAAAGGAAGATGAAGCACTAGAAAATCAGTAAGTAAGAAAAATATAGTGGAAAAGAGGCACTTCTATATGAAACGGGCGATTGTAAAGCGGTTTATTGTTGTACTGATTGTGGCGATGGCAATAAGCAGTATTGTCATCAGTATGTCATATTATCGTCTGGCAAGTCATCGCGTCATGGAAGATATGAAGCCAGTACTGCTTTTGTTAGATGCCACAATTGACTGGGAGAGCAGCGATCTGGAAAAACAGATTGTTGAAATCAGCAGTCAGATGAATAATGATTATAGAATTACAATTATTGATAATGATGGAAGTGTTTTGGCTGATTCTGAAACTGGAAATCCAGAGACGATGGAAAATCACAAAAACAGAAAGGAAGTCAAGGAGGCTTTTCAAAACGGCTTTGGAACAAAGGTGCGCAATTCCAGCACAATCAAAGGAAGCATGATGTATGCGGCATATTGTTCACCTACGCAGCATAAGGTCATTCGTATTTCTATCCATCACGATGTGATTACAGATCTGATGAAAATGATGGTACCGTCTATTGCGATTAGCCTTTTGCTGGCATTATCAGTTGCCGGTGTGCTGACTAATAAATTTGCCGCCTCCGTCACTAAGCCAATTCTTGAAATCTCACACAAGCTTGAGGGTATCTATGATGAGAAAATTGATTTTAATTTTCCTCATTACCAGTATGATGAATTAAATATCATTGCGCGCACAACAACTGACATGTCAAAAAGCGTGCAGGATTACATACGAAAGCTTGAAAAAGAAAAGACGATTCGTCAGGAATTTTTCAGCAATGCTTCTCATGAATTAAAAACACCGCTTACAGCAATACGCGGCTATGCCGAGCTTCTTCAAAGTGGTATGGCATCAGATACACAGATGCAAAAAGAGTTTTTAGGACGCATTCACTCAGAGGTGGAGGAAATGACAAGCCTGATCAATGACATATTGATGATTTCCCGATTAGAGACCAAGGAGTTAATGCCGACTAAGGAAATGCTATGTGTCAAGAGTGTGGCAGAAGAGGTAAAAAAAACACTTAAGCCGTTAGCAGATGAGAATAATGTTTCGCTTGAAATCCATTGCTGTGATGAGTTTGTTTATATGGATCGCAGCCATCTTCAGGGAATATTGTCTAATCTTATGGGAAATGCAGTTAAATATAACAGACCAGGCGGCTTTGTCCAAACCGATATCACAATGGACAGCACAAGTCTTTCAATTCGTGTGGAAGACAGTGGTATAGGTATTGCAAAGGAGGATCAGAAGCGTATCTTTGAGCGTTTTTATCGTGTAGATAAAGGACGCAGCAAGCGAGTTGCTGGTACAGGACTTGGTCTTTCTATTGTAAAACATGTAACAGAATTTTATGGCGGCTGTGTTAGTGTAGAGAGTCAGTCAGGTGTGGGAAGTACATTTCTTGTTCAGCTTCCGGCTGCATCTTTAGTTCAAAAATAAGAACAAGAATGAAAGGTTAATATTATATGAAAAAAAAGAAAGCGCCTCTTGTACGTCGTATGAAGGAGTTTGTGAAAACAAGCGTTGTATGGGGACCGCTTGATCATAATCTGTTTTTTACGATTATTTTCTTAAATGTATACGGAATTATTATGGTATACAGTGCCAGCTATAACAATTCGATTACAAAGAATTATAGCTATTTTATGAATAATCAGCTTAAAAATGTAATATTTGGATTTGCTATAATGATTGTTGCGTCATATGTTAATTATCACCGTATTGTGCGACTGGGCTGGGGCTGGTTTTGGCTTTTGGCTGCAGTGGCCATTATTGCGGCACTAAAGACACCACTAGCTCACAGTGAGCTTGGTGCAACAAGATGGATAAAACTTGGTCCTGTAAGCTTTCAGGCAGCGGAGCCAATAAAGGCAGCCATAATTATTTTCTTCGCTTATTATGTGAGTTATTGGGGATTAAACAGGTGGTATAACCAGGTGCTTGCGTGCCTGCTTGCCATTGCGCTTTTGGGCTTTTTATTTTTCTTCTCAAATAATTTAAGCACGGTTATCGTTTTGTTTTGTATTTGTGCCGTTATAATTTTATCAAGTGTAAAAAAGCCGGATCTTTACTGGTATTTCCTGATTGGTCTTGCATTAATTATCATAGCAGCAATTGGTGTTACTGTTTATCTTTTGATGCATCAGGGCGCAGAAAACTTTAGATTTGTGCGTATACGTGCATGGCTTCATCCAGAGGAGTATGCAGCAGACGAAGGTCTTCAGGCGATGCAGGCGCGCTATGCAATTGGCGCAGGCGGTTTCTGGGGCAAGGGTCTTGGACAGAGCCTTATTAAATTCAAGCTGTCGTATTCTTACAATGACTTTATTCTGGCAATTATCTGCGAAGAGCTTGGCGTGTTTGGTGTTATCGTGATGATGACATTATTTGGCTATTTGCTGTATCGTATTTACAAGATTGCGCAGAATGCATGGGATATTGAAGGAAAAGTATTGGCAATAGGTGTGTTTACGCAGATCGCACTCCAGCTATTGATAAATGTGATGGTTGTTACGAGTGTAATTCCGACAACAGGTGTTACACTTCCATTTTTCAGTGCGGGTGGTACATCTGTTGTTTTCCTGCTTGCAGAGCTTGGAATGGTATTAAATGTGGACAAGTATGCAAAGGAACGCAGATTCTTTGAGGAAGCAGAACGCCATGTTGCTCAGATGGAACAGCGAGGCGGTATCGGAGTAGCAGGATGGAGACGTCGTCTTGATTCGGCAAGAACGCGCAGATAAAAATTTATTTCCAATAAAAAAAGTGCCGGGCGGTCAAACGCTGGCACTTTTTTGTATGTATTATACGCGCTCTGCAATAGTGTAGATCAGCTGCTCGGAGCTGTCCCAATCAAGACATGGATCAGTGATTGATTTGCCATAAATATGCTCACCAATCTTTTGGCTGCCGGCTTCGATGTAGCTTTCAATCATTACGCCCTTTACAAGATTTTCAATTTCCTTAGAGTGAGTACGGCTGTGCATAACTTCTTTTACGATACGGATCTGCTCCATATGTCTTTTTCCAGAGTTAGAGTGATTAGCATCAACAACACATGCCGGATTAAGCAGATTTCTTTCCTGATACATTTCGTACAGACGATAAAGATCTTCATAGTGATAGTTCGGGATTGTTTTTCCATATTTATCAACAGCACCGCGCAAAATAGTATGAGTTAATGGATTTCCATCTGTCTGAACTTCCCAGCCGCGGAAGATAAAGTCATGTCCATGCTGTGCAGCAACAACGGAGTTTAACATAACAGATAAATCACCGCTTGTCGGGTTCTTCATACCGGCAGGAATGTCAATTCCGCTTACTGTCAGACGATGTTGCTGATTTTCAACAGAACGGGCACCGACAGCAACATATGAAAGAATATCTGACAGGTAACGCCAGTTTTCTGGATACAGCATCTCATCGGCAGCAGTCAGACCAGTCTCAGCAACAGCACGCATGTGCATATGACGTATTGCAAGTATTCCGGCTAACATATCCGGTTTTTTCTCAGGGTCTGGCTGGTGAACCATGCCCTTATAGCCTTCACCAGTAGTACGCGGCTTGTTTGTGTAGATACGCGGAATCAGAATCAGCTTGTCAGAAACCTTCTCCTGAACGCGTGCCAGTCGGTGAACATAATCTAAAACTGCATCTTCGTTATCAGCAGAGCAAGGACCGATAATGACAAGAAATTTGTCACTCTCACCGGTAAATACCTTGCGGATCATCTCATCACGTTCCTTTTTTACCTGTATAATCGCGTCAGATACCGGGTACTGTTCACGAATTTCGGCAGGTGTAGGAAGCTTTTTCACAAAATTAAAACTCATAGTAATTCCTCTTTTCTCATCTAGTAAAGACACTCACAATTATAAATAGGAAGATTTGGAATGTCAAGTGTAAAGATTATCGTTTCAGGTATACTATAAAAGTGTAAATGTTTGAAAGGAGATCTTCTATGTGGCTGATTGTTTTTATGATAATTATCATTGCGGCTGTGATTGTCTGTTTTTCACTTGCAGCAGCGGCAAAAAATGCAGAAATGATTTCGCAGCTGTGGCTTGAAAAGCAGCGCATAAAACAGGAAATTTTATGCACGAACAAAACAAAAGAAGAATAGAAAATGTAAAAATCAAGGTATACTTTTGACTCAATTTGAATTAAAATGATAGTGAACATCCTGTGGGAGCAAACAGTGAAAAAACGAATTTGGATCGCTTTTTTATGCCTTATTATTTTTGGCACTACATTTGGCTTGCCGCAGCCTTCCTGTGCAGATGAGACGACAGGTGGGATTTTGCTTACCTGTCCATCTGCAATTTTGATGGAAGCCTCTACAAAAAGCGTTATATACGAGAAAGCACCCGATGAAAGAAGAAGCCCTGCGAGCATAACAAAGATCATGACGGCAATTTTGATTTTTGATGCTATTGAAGCGGGAAAGATTTCCCTTGAGGATGAGGTTGTTACGAGTGCCTATGCAAAATCAATGGGAGGCTCTCAAGTCTATCTGGAAGAAGGAGAAAAGCAGACAGTTGACACACTTATCAAATGCATTATGGTTTCTAGTGGAAATGATGCAAGCGTTGCAATGGCAGAGTACATAGCAGGAAGCGAGTCGAGTTTTGTTCAGATGATGAATGAGCGTGCTGCCTCTCTTGGAATGGAAAATACGCATTTCGAGGACTGCTGTGGGTTAACTGATTCAGACAATCATTATACAACAGCACGTGATATCGCACTTATGGCGCAGGAACTGATAACACGTTATCCTCAGATTAAATCATATACGACGATCTGGATGGAAAATATTACCCATGTAACAATGCAGGGAAGCAAGGAATTTGGACTTGCCAATACCAATAAGCTTTTAAAGCAGTACCCATATACGACAGGTTTAAAAACAGGTTCAACAAATAAAGCAAAGTATTGTGTATGTGCGACAGCAAATAAGGATGGTGTTGAGTTAATAGCTGTTATCATGGGCTGTCCAAACTATAAAGATCGCTTCACTGAGGCACAGTCACTGCTCCAATTTGGCTATACAACATGTAAGCTGTATCAGGATGAAAATCCTCCCGAACTTATGCCTATACTAGTAAAGGGAGGAATAGATAAACAGGTTCCGGCTGTATATAAGGAAAAATTTTCATGGCTGTTTGTGTCAGGTGAAGATTTTTCAAATATGGAAAAGATGCTCACAACAAATGAGCTTACAGCACCAATTGAAAAGGGAGAGCAGATCGGTACGGTAACGTACCGGCTGAATGGAAAAGAGCTTGGCAGCATTGGCATTTACGCAGGAGAGTCTGTCCGTGAGGCAAAATTTTTCGATTATCTGCTTAATATTGTGCTGCAGTGGATGGCAGTTATTTAAATAAATCCGCCGCAATTTGATTAAAAGAACGAAAGGAAATATAAATGAACAAATGGATTATGGCAGGCACAGCAGCTGCATTTACGGGTGCAGCTGCGTTTGCCCGCTCAGAATATGAACGAACTCATCTCGACATTGTGCACTATGACATTAAAACAGATAAGCTTGGTTTGGAATGGAATGGCTTTAAGGCTGTTTTTCTTTCTGATCTGCATGATAATAGCTTTGGCATGGAGAATGAAGAGCTGCTTGCGGCAATTGAAAAAGAACAGCCTGATATTGTTGTAATTGGCGGTGATATGCTTGTAGTAAAGGAGTGGGCTGCACCTCATTTTGATATGCTTGCAAATTTGTATAGAAAACTTGTTAAGCGATATCCTGTGTATTACGCATTTGGCAATCATGAGCAGCGCATGAAAGAAGAACCGCTTACGTATCCTGGCTGGTGGCAGAGCTACTGGAAAGTGCTTAAAGATAGTGGTATGCATGTTCTTGTTAATAAAAGTGAAGAGATCATAAAAAATGGTACCGCGATGCGTATAAGCGGCATCACGCTGCCGCGGGAGTGCTATCGAAAAGGGCGTATTCCGTCATTATCAGCCGGGTATATAGATAAGAAAATTGGAAAAGCTTCAGACAAAAACTTTGAACTACTGCTTGCTCACACACCAACCTTTGCAAAGACATATGCCGATTGGGGTGCCGATTTGGTACTTAGTGGCCATTTTCATGGAGGTACCATTAGAATCCCTGGTCTTGGCGGAGTGATGACACCGCAGCTGCAGTTTTTCTCACCTCTTGCAAGAGGAAATGTGACACAGAAAAATACAAATATCATAGTCAGCGGAGGTTTAGGCACGCACAGTATAAATGTGCGCCTTAACAATTTGCCGCAGCTCGTTGTTTTAACATGGAAAACTCATTGAATTTCATTGTATAGTATGCTATACTGATGTTGTCTAACTATAGAAAAGGAGTGTCGGATGTTATCATACAAACTGGAAAAATTTGAGGGGCCGCTTGATCTGCTCCTTCATTTGATTGAAAAAAATAAAGTCAGCATATACGATATTCCGATTTTTGAAATTACAAATCAGTATATGGAGTATGTCAATGCCATGGAGGAAGAGGATCTTGATATTGTCAGCGAGTTTCTTGTCATGACAGCGACGCTTCTGGATATCAAGTCCAGACTTCTGCTTCCTGCTGAGAAGGATGAAAATGGCGACGAGATTGACCCAAGAGAAGAATTAGTGACTCGTCTTGTTGAATATAAAACATACAAAAGTTTAGGTGAGCAGTTAAAAAGCAGACAGCTTTTGGCGTCACGCCTGCTTTACAAGGATCCCACAATCCCAGATGAAGTGTCAAAATATGAGCCTCCTGTTAATGTGCAGGATATGTTAAGTAAAGTTACATTAGAGCGTCTTCAGGAAATTTATCGTATGGTGACGCGCCGTCAGGTGGACAAGATTGATCCTGTGAGAAGCAAATTTGGCAATATTGAAAAGGATCCGGTGCGCTTGTCGCAAAAGTTGGCACTTGTTTATGAATATGCTCAGCAAAAGAAGCATTTTTCATTTCGAGGGTTGCTTCAAAAGCAGTATACAAAGGCAGATGTGGTTGTTACGTTTCTCGCTTGTCTTGAGTTAATCAAGATTGGACGCCTTACTGTTAAGCAGGATGGAACATTTAGGGATATTCATCTTGACTGGAATGAGGAATGTACCACGACGATCACAAGAGAAGATATGGAGCAGTATGATTAACTGCTTATACAAATGAATAAAGATGGCAGCTGACAGGCATGTGCCAGATAGAAACAGGAGTAACAGCATTATGGAAAAACGCGACTATTATCCCATTTTGGAAAGTATTTTATTCACAATGGGAAAAAGCGTAGAAATCAAAACGTTAGCAGAGGCACTTAAGCTTACACAAGAAGAAATAAAACAGATATTACAGGATATGGCAAAGGAGTACAGTGAAAAGCAAAGAGGCATTCAGCTTGTCTTTTTGGAAGATAGTGTTCAGCTTTGCACAAAGCCGCAGTATTATGAGTATTTGATTCGCATTGCATCAAGACCGCAAAAGCAGGTTTTAAGTGATTCAGTGCTTGAAACGCTCTCTATTGTGGCGTACAAGCAGCCTGTCACAAGAGGTGAAATTGAGCGTATCCGAGGTGTGAAGTCAGACCATGCAATCGCAAAGCTTATGGATTATGATCTGATTGAAGAAATTGGAAGACTTGATGCGCCAGGACGTCCTGTATTATTTGCTACGACAGAAGAGTTCTTACGCTGCTTTGGTGTGTCATCTGTAGCAGAACTGCCTCAGGCAGCACCGGAGCAGATCATGGAATTTAAAGAAGAGGCTGAAAGTGAGATTCCGGTAACTGTATAAGCAAGGTAAAAAAGCACGAAATAATGAGTCACTGCATATGATATAGAAAGGTGCATAGCGGGGGATTTTGCTTGGAGACGTTCAAGAAACCTCTTACGGCGGCACAGGAAAAGGAGTATCTTAGACAGATGAATCAGGGATCATCTGAGGCGAGGACTCTTTTGATTGAGCATAATATGCGTCTAGTGGCTCATATTATCAAAAAATATGCATTTACAGATAAGGAGACGGATGATCTGTTGTCAATCGGAACGATTGGTCTTATAAAGGCGGTCAACACTTTTGATGTTTCAAGGGGAAACCGATTGTCGAGCTATGCGGCAAAATGTATTGACAATGAGATACTGATGCTGCTGCGTGCAGAAAAAAAGATGAGCCGTGAAGTCAGCTTATATGAACCAATAGGAACGGATAAGGAAGGAAATGAGATTCATCTTTTTGATGTGATTGAATCTGGTGAATGTGATGCCTCGGAGCATTACTGCAAAAAGGAGGATATATGTCGTCTGCACAGGGGAATCCAGACGGTGCTTCTTCCTAAAGAAAAGCGAGTAGTGGTTCTTCGCTATGGACTTTTCGGACATCTCGTTCACACACAAAAAGAGGTGGGAAGTGTGCTTGGTATTTCAAGATCGTATGTTAGCCGCATTGAAAAGAGTGCACTTGAGAAGTTAAGAAGCTTTTTGATGATGTAAAACACAGAAAGGCACGGAAAATGAAAGAAAAGTATATTGATTCAAGCAGCAGAAGAGATCGTCTGCATTTGTATATCTGGATGCCAAAAGACCAACCAAAGCCAGGTCTTATCGTTCAGATGACACATGGTATGGTGGAACATATGGGGCGTTATGAGGAGCTGGCACAATACTTGAATGCGCACGGTATCGGCGCAATTGGCCATGATACGCTTGGTCATGGAAAAAGTGCGCTGACTAGCTCACAGTTTGGCTTTTTTGCCAAGAAAAATGGAGATCGCTGTCTTGTTACAGATGTTGCACGTGTGACAGCTTACATTAGAAAGCAGTATCCAGATAGTCATATTGTATTGCTTGGCCACAGCATGGGATCATTTGTATCCAGACAGTATATTACACAGTATGGCTCTAAGATTGATGGTGCAATTTTAATGGGAACAGGAGATCCAGGAAAGCTAAAGGTAGCGTTTGGTCTTGCAGTGGCGGGCTTTACACGTGTGCTTCGCGGTGATTTTTACAGGAGTGATCTTATTAATTATCTGATGTTAGACAGTAACGATCACTATTTTTTTGAAAAGGAATGCACAAGCTGGTTAAGCAGCAATCAAGATGAGGTGGATCGTTATCACGGTGATGAATATTGCGGCTTTCAGTTTACTGTAAGTGCATATCTTGATTTCTTCCGAATTTTGATGAAACTTGCTCAAAATAAAGGAACAACAAAAATTCCAAAGAGACTGCCAATTCTTCTTTTGTCAGGCAGGGATGATGCAATAGGCGAATTTGGAAAGGGAGTGACGCGCGTGTATGACCGTTATAAAAAGGCGGGGATACATGATGTTTCAATGAAGCTCTATCCGGGAATGCGTCATGAGCTTCTTCATGAGACAGAAAGAAAACAGGTTCAGGAGGATATTCTTTCTTGGCTCGAAGAACACTTCGAACAGGAGTGATTATACACAAAAGAAAAATATAGTTTTGCGCATTTACATAAAATGACAAACCAAAGCTAAGGTACCTTAAGAGAAGACAATCTGTCAAAATATGGCAGGTTGTCTTTGTGCGTTCAAAAACAAAAAAATTATTTAAAATGAACAGGAAAGGGTAAAGCAATGGTTGCAAAAGTGTATACGGGAACCACAAATGGAATCGAGGGTATTCTTGTGTGTGTGGAGGCAGATATCAGCGATGGACTTCCAATGTTTGATATGGTAGGCTATCTTGGGGCAGAGGTGAAGGAGGCAAGAGAACGAGTGCGAACAGCACTTAAAAATTCAGGCTTTCGACTGCCGCCAAGCCATATCACGGTCAATCTTTCACCTGCCGATTTAAGAAAGCAGGGCAACTATTTTGATCTGCCTATTGCGCTTTCAGTGCTTGCTGCTGCAGGCTTTGTGCGCATGGACGAATTGGAAAATAAAATATTTATTGGAGAGTTGGGTCTTGACGGGAAAATACGTCCTGTAAACGGCACGCTTGTACTGGCAGAATGCGGACAGAAGGCAGGGATAAAAAAGGCAGTTGTGCCGAAGGAAAATGCGAAGGAAGCTGCCTGTCTGCAGGAGACAGTTGTTTACGGGACGAAAACGTTAAAGGAAATTGTGGAACTGTTAAATAATCCAGATCGGCTTGAAGAAAACAGACAGGCAGTTCTTTACGAGACTTCTGACAAAGAAGACGATTCGCTTGACTATGATGAGCTTTATGGACAAGAACGCATGAAGCGTGCAGCGATGGTGGCATCAGCAGGTTTTCATAACCTTTTATATATTGGACAACCAGGTTCTGGTAAGAGCATGAGTGCAAAAAGAATACCTACAATTATGCCCGAAATGACATATAAAGAGCAGCTTGAGGTGACAAAAATTTATAGTGTGGCGGGGCTTCTTGACTACAAGGAGGGACTTATAAAAAAGCGTCCGTTTCGAAGTCCGCACCACACAATTTCGGCGACTGCACTTGCTGGAGGAGGGCGATTTCCAAAGCCAGGAGAGATCAGCCTGGCACACCATGGAGTATTGTTTTTAGACGAGCTGGCAGAGTTTAAGCGTGATACACTAGAAATTATGAGGCAGCCGCTAGAAGATGGAAAGGTCACAATAAGCCGTGTCAATGGAAGCTGCAGTTATCCGGCAGAATTTATGCTAGTTGCAGCGATGAATCCGTGTCCATGCGGTTACTTTCCAGATAGAAGCCGCTGCCGATGCAGTGTGGGTGAGATCAGACGTTATAGAGATCGTATTTCGCGTCCGATGCTTGATCGTATTGATATTTGCACTGAAGCCTTTGCAGTAAAATTTGATGATTTGTCAAAGGCAAAAAAGGGAGCGGATTCGTCGTCTATGCGTGCACGTGTCACAGAGGCAATTAATCGTCAGCGCATGCGCTATAAGGATGAGGGAATATTATTTAATTCTCAGCTTAAGGGATCAAGACTTTCAAAATATTGTAATCTTGACCAGCAAAAAGAAGAACTTCTTCGTCAGGCATTTGAGTCAATGGGTCTTAGTGTTCGTGCAAGAGATCGGATTTTGCGCGTCTCAAGAACAATTGCCGATCTTGAGGGAAGTGAGCAGATTAAAGAAGCACATTTGGCAGAGGCGATAAGCTATCGGAGTATTGATCGAAAATATTGGGGGGATATGTAAAATGGAGCGAAAAAAAGCATATTACTGGTGTACATGCCTTCAGATGATTACACCTATTAAGGTGCGCCGTTTAATTGAGGAGGCTGGCGGTCCGAGTGAGGTTTTTGGACAAAGCGATGAGAAGCTTGTTCAAATGGGATTTACTGCAAGGGAGCAAAGAATTTATCATGAAGCCTGCGCAATGGAAAAAACAATAGAGGCGGAATACGAAAAGCTTTCACAGTCAGGAATTCGTTTTGTTACAATAGAGGATGAAGAGTATCCGGTACTTTTAAAGGAAGTGGCAGACCGTCCGATTGGGCTTTTTGTGAAGGGGAATCTTCCAAAGTCTGATTTTCCTAAAATTGCAATTGTCGGAGCGCGTGCGTGCAGCAGCTATGGGAAGGAGTGTGCAGAGGAAATCGCAAGAGAGCTGTCAGCGGCAGGTGCACAGATCGTAAGCGGGATGGCATATGGCATTGACTGCTGCAGCCAAAAGGCAGCGCTTGAGGCAGGCAGTTCATATGCAGTGCTAGGCGGTGGCGTTGATATATGTTATCCACGGGAAAATATTGGATTGTATGAAAAGCTAATACGTCAAGGCGGCGTGATTTCTGAGATGCGTCCGAAAACACGCAGTATTCCCGTTCTTTTTCCGCGCAGAAACAGAATTATAAGCGGCATTTGTGATGCTGTCATAATTATAGAGGCACGAAAAAAGAGCGGTTCTTTGATTACGGCAGAATTTGCGGGTGAGCAGGGCAGAAGTGTATATGCAGTGCCAGGTTCAATATTTTCAGATCTTAGTGAAGGCTGTCATGAGCTGATTAGAAATGGTGCTGTACTGTTGTCATCACCACAGGAGATACTTGCAGATTTTAAGTTAGAAGCTGCAGCAAGAAAAATGCATAGACAAAAGATGCCTTTGACAGAAATTGAACAGGATGTGTATCGCTTTATCGAAAGAGAACCTGTTCATATGGAAAATCTTTTGCAAAAAACAGGATATCCGGCTGGAACTTTATGCAGTGCATTATTTCAGATGGAGCTAAAAGGTTATATCAGCGAAGAAGCAGGTGGCTGCTATAAAAGAACATTTAATGTGTCAGATTCGTAAAATTTATATGAAATAAAATAAAAAGGGCTAAAAAGGACTTGCAATCCGTAAAATAAGAGTGTATAGTGATTTCCGATTGAAAAAATGTACGCATGGTACATTGCTGGAGGAAAGCATGGCGAAGTATCTTGTTATCGTAGAGTCACCTGCGAAGGTTAACACTATAAAAAAATTCTTAGGAGCTAACTATCAGGTTATGGCTTCTAATGGGCATGTAAGGGATCTGCCCAAGAGTCAGTTAGGGTTCGATGTTGAAAATGATTACGAACCAAAGTATATTACAATCCGCGGAAAAGGGGATATTTTGGCGAAGCTTCGTAAGGAAGCAAAAAAGGCTGAAAAGATTTATCTAGCAACGGACCCTGACCGCGAGGGAGAGGCAATCTCATGGCATCTGTCGAAGGCATTGAAGCTGGAAGATGACCAGATTAAAAGAATCACTTTTAATGAGATTACAAAAAATGCAGTAAAGGCATCTTTAAAGGAGCCGCGTGCGATTAATATGAATCTGGTTGATGCACAGCAGACAAGACGTATCTTAGACCGTATGGTTGGATATGAGATCAGTCCTGTACTTTGGGCAAAGGTAAAAAGAGGTCTTAGTGCAGGAAGAGTCCAGTCTGTTGCACTTAGACTTATCTGTGACAGAGAGGCAGCAATCGAGGCATTTATTCCAAAGGAATATTGGAGTTTAGATGTTTTGCTTGACGTGCCAGGTTCTAAAAAGCCATTAAAGGCACAATTTTACGGAAAAGATTCCAAAAAGCTTACAATTGAAAATGAAACTCAGCTAAATGAAATTGTAAAGGCAGTGGAGAGCGACAAATTTGTTGTAAAGGAATTGGCGCATAAAGAAAGAAAAAAGAAGGCACCAATGCCATTTACTACAAGTACGCTGCAGCAGGAAGCTGCAAATCAGCTGAATTTTTCAACACAAAAAACGATGCGTATCGCACAGCAGCTGTACGAGGGTGTTTCAATTGAGGGTGAAGGTACTATAGGTTTAATTACGTATCTGAGAACTGATTCCACACGTATCGCAGCAGAGGCTGATACAGCAGCAAGAGCATATATTGAAAAAACGTATGGCGAAAAATATTTGACGCAGGCAAAAAAAGAAGAGGCTGCCAAAGGTCATATTCAGGATGCGCATGAAGGTATTCGTCCTACAGATATCACAAGGGAGCCAGTTCGCGTAAAGGAATCTCTTTCACGCGATCAGTTCCGTTTGTACCAGCTGATTTGGAGACGATTTACTGCAAGCCGAATGGCAGATGCCGTTTATATGATGAATCATGTACAGCTTGAATCAGGCGGATATGAGTTTTCAGCAGTAAGTTCAAAGCTTTCATTTGACGGCTTTATGAGTATTTATAATGACGGTGAAGAAAAAGCGGCGAGCGCACCAGCTGTTGATCATCTTAGTGAGGGCATGGAGCTTTCTGTGAGTGAAAAAGAGACGCAGCAGCATTTTACACAGCCTCCGGCTCACTTTACAGAGGCAACACTTGTTCGTATGCTTGAGGAAAAGGGAATAGGACGTCCTTCTACTTATGCACCGACAATTACTACCATTCTTGCACGTCACTACATCACAAAGGAAAAGAAAAATCTGTATGTGACGGAGCTTGGTCAGGTCGTAAACAACATTATGATGAAATCCTTCCCAATCATTGTAGATGCTGAGTTTACAGCCAATATGGAGTCTTTGCTTGATATGGTTGGCGAGGGCATGGTTGAGTGGAAGAGCATTGTTAGAAACTTCTATCCAGATCTTCATGAGGCAGTAGAAGCTGCAAACAGAGAGCTTGAGAGCGTTAAGATCGAGGATCAGCTGTCAGATGAATTTTGTGAGCTGTGCGGAAGACAGATGGTTATTAAGTATGGTCCTCATGGAAAGTTTTTGGCGTGTCCGGGATTTCCTGACTGTCGAAATACAAAGCCATATCTTGAAAAGATTGGCGTAGCCTGCCCGAAATGCGGCAAAGATCTTGTCATCCGAAAGACGAAAAAGGGTCGTGTGTACTATGGCTGTGAGGGTGCACCAGATTGCGATTTTATGTCATGGAATCGTCCGACTGGACATAACTGCCCGAAATGTGGCTCTTATATGATCAAAAAGGGAAACAGAGAGTGCTGTTCTGACGCTGCGTGCGGCTATATTGCAAAGTCGGAGGAATAAATCTGACAAAACTGCGAAATATTCTTGTAAAATTATTCATTTTGTGATATGATACTGTACAAAGAATAAATTGCATTGGAGGAACCCAATATGAGCGTGCAGTTGCTAGATAAAACAAGAAAAATCAACAAACTTTTGCATAACAACAATACCAGCAAAGTTGTCTTTAATGATATCTGTGAGGTATTAAGTGAGATTCTGGAATCCAATATTCTGGTACTCAGCAAGAAGGGTAAGGTTTTAGGTTTCAGTGTCTGGAAGGATGTGGATGTAATTAATGAGCTGATGGAAAACAACATCGGATCATTTGCGGATCATATGCTCAACGAGCGTCTGTTAAGCGTACTTTCCACAAAAGAGAATGTCAATTTGGCTACACTTGGATTCTCTCAGGAAAACGGTGAGAAATACCAGGCAATTGTAACACCAATAGAAATCGCAGGTGAGAGACTTGGTACACTGTTTATCTACAGAGAGCACACAGGATACGGCATTGATGATATCATCTTAAGTGAGTATGGCACCACTGTAGTAGGACTGGAGATGCTTCGTTCTGTAAACGAAGAGAGCGCAGAAGAAAATAGAAAGAAGCAGATCGTAAAATCTGCTATCAGTACACTTAGCTACTCTGAGTTAGAGGCAATTGTTCACATTTTCCGTGAACTCGACGGAAACGAAGGTGTTCTTGTTGCAAGCAAGATTGCAGACCGCATCGGAATTACACGTTCTGTAATTGTAAATGCACTGCGTAAGTTTGAGAGTGCCGGTGTTATCGAGTCCAGATCATCCGGTATGAAGGGAACTTACATCAAGGTTCTTAATGATGTTGTATTTGATGAGTTGGCTAAGGTTAAGGTTAGCGCAGAGAATACATCAGGTACGAATGCATAAAAACGAAAAAAAATAGAAGAAAAAACAAAAAAAGCCTTGCAATTGTATTTTTTCCATGATATGATTGTAGGGCTTAAAAATTTAAAAAACACGTATGCGGTTGGCAGGTTTGGTGCTGCGCAAGCAGTTGCCTGTACGTATGGCATACGGAAGACAAACCAAAGGAGAGTAAAAACATGAGCGTTATTTCTATGAAGCAGCTGCTTGAAGCTGGTGTTCATTTTGGACATCAGACCAGAAGATGGAACCCTAAGATGGCTCCATACATCTATACCGAGAGAAACGGTATCTACATCATCGACCTGCAGAAGTCTGTAGGCAAGGTTGACGAAGCTTACAAGGCTATCTTCGACATTGCTGCAGAGGGCGGAAACATCCTTTTCGTAGGAACCAAGAAGCAGGCACAGGATGCAGTAGCAACTGAGGCACAGAGATGTGGTATGTATTATGTAAACCAGAGATGGCTTGGTGGTATGCTTACCAACTTCAAGACCATCCAGAGCAGAATCGCTCGTCTTCGTCAGATCGAGACCATGTCTGAGGACGGTACTTTTGATGTACTGCCAAAGAAGGAAGTTATCGAGCTGAAGAAGGAGTGGGAGAAGCTTGAGAAGAACCTTGGCGGTATCAAGGATATGCCAGGTATCCCGGATGCAATCTTCGTAGTTGATCCTAAGAAGGAAAAGATCTGTGTTCAGGAAGCTCACACTCTGGGTATTCCGCTGATCGGTATCGCTGATACCAACTGTGATCCAGAAGAGCTGGATTATGTAATTCCGGGTAACGATGATGCTATCAGAGCTGTAAAGCTGATCGCTTCTAAGATGGCAGATGCTGTTATCGAGGCTAAGCAGGGCGAGGCTGAGGAAGTTGATGAGGTTGCAGAGGCTGGCGAGGAGATGCTGGCAGCTGACACTACTGATGCAGCAGCTGATATCGAGACCGTAGTAGCTGACGCTGAGTAATCAAGTCGGAAATAGCGATTCAGGGGCGGCGGACTGCGGCTTCTGAATCGTTATTGTTTTTATTAACTAAGTTAAGTATCAATACTGTACACAACTATTTGGAGGAAGATTAAGATGGCTATTACAGCAAGTATGGTAAAAGAGCTGCGTGAGATGACCGGCGCAGGAATGATGGATTGCAAGAAGGCACTGACTGCAACAGAAGGTGATATGGACAAGGCTGTAGATTTCCTGCGTGAGAAGGGATTAGCTGGTGCTCAGAAGAAGGCTGGACGTATTGCAGCTGAGGGTATTGTTGCTACTTGCATCTCTGAGGATGAGAAGCATGCAGTTGTAGTTGAGGTTAACGCTGAGACTGACTTCGTTGCAAAGAATGAGAAGTTCCAGACCTACGTTGCAGAGGTTGCTGCTCAGGCAGTTAATACTCAGGCAGAGGATATCGAAGGATTCATGGCTGAGAAGTGGGCATTAGATCCATCCATGACCGTTAAGGAGAAGCTGTCTTCCATGATTTCTATCATCGGTGAGAACATGAACATCCGTCGTTTTGCAAAGGTTAGCGAGGAGAACGGTATCGTTGTTTCCTACATCCATGCAGGCGGAAAGATCGGCGTTTTAGTAGACGTTGAGACTGACGTTGTTAACGATGCAATTAAGGAAATGGCAAAGAACGTTGCTATGCAGGCAGCAGCATTAAAGCCACAGTACACCACCAGAGCAGAGGTTGACGCTGATTACATCTCCAGAGAGAAGGAGATCCTGTTAGCTCAGATCATGAACGATCCGAAGGAGTCCCAGAAGCCACAGAAGGTTATCGATGGCATGATCAACGGACGTATCAACAAGGAGCTTAAGGAGATCTGTCTGATGGATCAGACCTACGTAAAGGCTGAGGATGGAAAGCAGAGCGTAAGCGCATACGTAGCTCAGGTAGCTAAGGAGAACAACGCAAAGGTTGCTGTTAAGAAGTTCGTTCGTTTCGAGACCGGTGAAGGTATGCAGAAGAAGGAAGAGGATTTCGCAGCAGAAGTTGCTAAGCAGATGGGAAACTAATCTGATTTTTAAAGATACAAAATAAGAATATCAACCCCCTTGAGAATGTGATATTTTGGTATGCTCCCCGTCAAGAGGACAATAAAAAATAATAAATTTTTGTATCGT